>JAFZQQ010000353.1 GCA_017620315.1 Oscillospiraceae bacterium
CACGGCGGTCTTTGCCGATCCGCAGCTGCCGGACGGGCTGTATCTCGGAACGGAATCCGGAAGGCTGTTCCGCGGAGTCCCCGACAGCGCGGCGCCGCGGCTTGACGAGCTTGCCTCCGGGCTCGGTGAGGGCGTCAACTGGATCAGCTGTGACGCGGGGAGGATATGGGTCGTTTCCAACTCCTCCGCCGGGTATCTGGACGAAAAAGGCGTCCTGCGGATGATACATGGCATCCCGTCGGGCTTCTCGATAGAAATGATGACCTCCGATTACCAGGGGAATCTGTGGTTTGCCTCGTCAAGACAGGGCGTTCTGAAAATCGTGACAAGCAATTTCCAGAACCTTACCGAGCTTGCGGGCCTGCCTGCCGAGGTCGTCAACAGCACCTGCCTTTTCGAGGGCATGCTCTACTGCGCGACGGACGAGGGCATCCGTGTTATTGACGGGAACAACGCGCAGGTCGAAAACGAGCTGACCGAGTTCATCGGCGCGACCAGAGTGCGCTGCATCGTCGCGGATGCGGAGGGAAATCTGTGGCTTGCGACCTATAACGACGGGAAGGGCATTGTCTGTTACACCGCCGGACACGAGATCGTAAGCTATACGGAGGAAGACGGCCTTGCGAGCAACAAGGTCAGGTGCCTGGCGCTTAGTCGCGACGGCGCCTTGATCGCCGGGACGAACGGCGGTCTCTCCGAGCTGCGCGGCGGAAGGATCGTCCGATCTGTCGGCGCGGACGACGGCCTGAACAACACGGTGCTTCTGACCGTTGAGGAGGGCGGGGACGGCGAGATCTACGCCGGCACCGACGGCGACGGCATCTATGTCATCGGGCGCAGCGGCGTCGAACGCCTCGGGCGCGACGAGGGGCTCACGAGCGACGTGATACTGCGCATCAAGAGGGATGAAAAGCGCGGCGTTTACTGGATCATCACCTCGAACTCCATAGAGTACATGAAAAACGGCGAGATATTCAACGTGAGCGCGTTCCCGTACAACAACAACTACGACGTGTACTATGACGACGCCGACGATCTGTGGATACTCTCGTCCTACGGCATCTTCTGCGTCCGGGCGGAGGATATGCTCGGCGGCGGAGAGCTGGACTACAGGCTGTACAACACGGCGAACGGTCTTGCCGGGGCGCCGACCGGGAATGCCTTCAGCGAGCTCGACGGGAACGGCAACCTGTATGTTTCGAGCAGAGTCGGCGTGAGCAGGGTCAATATCAACCACTTCTTTGAAAAGACCGGGGCGATTAGGCTCGGAGTCAAATCGGTATACTGCGGAGACACGGAGATCATACCCGACGGGAGCGGGACGTATACGCTTCCGCCCGACGCCGGCCGTATCCAGATAAAAGCGGCCGTGATGGACTATACGGTTTCAAATCCGACGATAAGACTATACCTCGAGGGCAGCGACGACCCCGGTGTGACCGCCGTGCAGAACAAGCTTGCACCGCTTGAATTCACCGGGCTCAAGTACGGCAGCTACACGCTGCACATTCAAGTGGTGAACGCCGTCAGCGGAGAGGTGTATCAGGATGAGACCGTTCCGGTCGTGAAGCAGCCGCGCATGCTTGAGCTGCTTGCGGTGCGCATCCTTTTGGTGGCGCTGCTGGCGCTGTTGGCGGGCGTGATCGTCTGGCGCATGATGACGGGCACGGTCATCCGCCGGCAGTACGAGCAGATCCAGCAGGCGAGGGACGAGGCGGAGCGCGCGAACACAGTCAAGACCCGTTTCCTCGCGAATATGTCGCGCGAGATACAAACGCCTATCAACACGATAATGGGCATGGACGAGATGATCCTCAGAGAGGACGCCGCAGAGGTGCCGAAGGGGTACTTCATGTCCGTGGTGAACTATGCTCTGGACATTAGAAACGCCACCGAATCCCTCTCAGACCTGATCAAGGATCTGCTCGATATGTCCAGGATAGAATCCGGAAAGATGGCGCTTGCCGAGCAGGAGTACGATCCCGGGGAGCTGCTGCGCAATATCGTCAGGCTTGTCCGCGCCCGCAGTGAGCAGAGGCATATCAGCTTCGACGCGGATATCGACGGAAAGCTTCCGCGGCGTCTGTACGGCGACGCGGGCAAGATCAAGCAGATCGTGCTCAATCTGCTCTCGAACGCAGCGAAGAACACGGACAAGGGCGGCTTTTCGCTCAAGGTCACGGTCACGGGGAAGACGGAGACCTCCTGTCATCTGCGCATTTCCGTCAAGGACACGGGCATCGGCGTGAGGAAGGAGGACATCGACAAGCTGTTCTCGTCCTACGGGCAGCTTGAAGAGAAAACGGAAGGGGCGCCTCAGGGCACGGGACTTGGACTGGATATTTCAAGGCAGTTTGCCGAGCTTATGGACGGCAAGCTCTGGTGCGAGAGCGTCTACGGCGAGGGCTCGGAGTTCCTGTTTACGCTTGAACAAAAGATCGTCGACGGCACGGAGCTTGGACAATTCATCGAAACCGCGGAGGGAACGGCGAAGGGGCCGTACGTCCCGCAGTTCATCGCGCCGGAGGCGGACGTTCTGGTGGTCGACGACGACCCGATGAACCTGTCCGTCATCAAGGGGCTTCTGAGGGCGACAAGGCTCTATGTCACGACCGCGGAGAGCGGAGAGGAATGCCTGGAGAAGCTGAAATACGGAAAATTCAACGTGGTGCTGCTTGACCAGCTGATGCCGGGGATGGACGGCATAGAGACCGCCGCCCGGATCAGGGCGGCCTATCCCGACCTGCCGCTCTATGCCCTGACCGACGGTACAGCCGCGGGCGGCGAGGAGTTTTACCGCGCAAAGGGCTTCGACGGGTACCTTGAAAAGCCGATAGACAGTACGGCCCTTGAAAATGCCATCATGCGCCACCTGCCGGAGGAGATCATGATGAGGCCGGCGGGAAGCGGCGCGGCGGAAGAGAACGCAGAGCTTCCCGCGGAGCTGCGTTGGCTTTCCGAAACCGAGGGCATATCCGTGAACGACGGGATCAGGAATTCCGGCGGGACGTCCTCGTTCCTCTTTGCGCTGAACCTGTTCCTGGACACGATCGACGGCAACGCCGGGGTCATAGAGAGCGCATACAGGGGCGGCGACGTCAGGCTCTTTGCCGCGAAGGTGCGTGCGCTTAAAAACTCGGCGCACATGATCGGCGCCGGGGAGCTCGCGTCGCTCGCGGAGAGCATAGAGGGCGCGGCGTCGCGCGGAGACGCCGAGTTCATTCGCGGAAACACCGATAAGCTGATGGCGGATTACAGAGCCTATACGACAAAGCTTGCGCGCCTGCGCGCGGAGAACGCCTGACGCCCCGAGGGGCGGAAAGCGCGTCAAAGGCTTATGTGACGCGGGAGAGAGGGATAGGGAACGATGCTTGAATTTCTGAAATCACAGCAACTTGACGTCATGCTGTCTCTCAGCAGCATATGCGGCATCATAGCGGTTTTCGTGCTGGTCACAAAGACGCTGCCGCAAAAGAGACGGAGGGCGCTGATGCTGATGGAGCTCAGCGCGATGCTGCTGCTTGCCACAGACCGCTGTGCATACATCTATCGCGGCGATCCGAGCGAGCTCGGGTTCTGGATGGTCAGGATCAGCAATTTCCTGGTCTATATGCTGATCTTGTGCGTGATCTGGAGCTTTAATCTGTATCTTGCCGACCTGTATACCCACGAGGGGGTGCTGGACTTCGTCCCGAAGCGGCTGAAAGCGGCCGACTTTATCGCCGCCGCCGGGATCGTGGTGCTCACGGTCTCGCAGTTCACGGGCTTTTACTATACCTTTGACGAGGCGAACCGCTATCAGCGCGCGCCGGGCTTTATCGTCAGCTATTTGTTCCCGCTTTTGATGCTGCTGCTCCATCTCTCCGTCGTCATACAGTATTATAGCTTGCTGCGAAAGGGCTTGAGATTGTCGCTGCTCCTGTTCACCGTGGCGCCGCTTGCGGCGTCGGCCGTTCAGGTATTTGCTTATGGGCTCTCACTCACGAACATCGCGCTTTCCTGCGTGGCGGTACTGTTGTTTATCGTCTCGCTGATGGACATGAACAAGACCGTTGAGCGCGCCAACAGGATCGAGATAGAGTACCTCAAGGAAGAGCAGGACAGCATGCGGCGCCTTTTTGACCAGACGGCGAAGGCTTTTGTCAACGCCATCGACAGAAAGGACGACTTTACCCGCGGGCATTCGTCAAGGGTCGCGGAGTATTCGAGAAAGATCGCCGAAATGAGCGGAAAAAGCCCGCAGGAGTGCGACGAGGCGTACTATGCCGGACTTCTTCACGACGTCGGCAAGATCGGCATACCGGACAGCATTTTCAACAAGGAGGGCAAGCTGACCGCCGAGGAGCGCAAAATCGTGGAGGAACATACGCTGATCGGCAGGGATATCCTCTCAAGCATCACCGAGTTCCCCTACCTCGGGCTCGGCGCGCAGTATCACCATGAGCGTTTTGACGGCGCGGGCTATCCCGAAAGGCTCAAGGGTGGGGAGATACCCGATATAGCAAGGATAATCGCGACGGCGGACGCCTACGACACGATGACGTCGAAAAGACGCTACCGCGAGGCGATGCCCCAGCAGAAGGTCCGCGAGGAGTTTGTCAAGGGCACGGGGACACAGTTCGATCCTAAGTACGCAAAGATCATGCTCGACCTGATCGACGCGGACAGCGCCTACAGCATGAGGGAAAACGCGGACGGGAACGAAAGCGTACAGACAGCTGTGCTTACGGATGGCGGCGAGCTTCACTGCGCCGCGTACAAGAGCGTTGTTTCCGAAGGCGTCAGAGTGTCGGGGAACCTTGTGAGGATACGCTTCAGCTCCCGACCGGACGAGGGCTTCGACGCAAAGACCTCGATCCCCGCCGTCATCCTTTTCGACTCGCTGGACGGCGCCGTGCATTCGGATGCAAACAAGATCAGGAACCTGAACTATCTTGAATACTGCGAGATATGGTTCGACGGGCACAGCGTCGCCACCGCTGCGAGGAATATCCGCGCGCAGACGCTGCGCGGCGAGCAGACACAGGCGGACGGGGAGGCCGTCGAATACACGGTCGAGGCGGTGAGGTGCGGCGACCACATGCGCATAAGGATAGCGGGCGGCGGCGCCGGGACGGAGTTTATCATCGCCCTGCCGGACAGCGCAAGGTACAGCTATTTAGGCATAACGGGCGAGCACTGCACACTCGGCGGCGTCACAGTGGAGGAGACGGAGGAGACCGCCGCCGAGGGAGATATCCCGCGCATTGCGGATGAGATCAGCTATATCGACAGGATCGAGGGCAGCATACCCAATCTGCAGGTGAACGGCTACCGCAGCGCGGCGACCGAGGGCATTCCCGTCGCCGACGGGATGCGCCTCTCGTTCCACACGATGAGCCTGCCCACGGCAAACCTTGTTTGGCACTGCCCGTTTATCGCCCTGTATTCCTCGGACGACGGAAGGGTGAACGGCGAAAACTATCACGAGCTTGCGCTGATCCGTCTTGACGGCGAGACGGTCACGGTGGACGAAGCGGTGAAAAACAGGCTTTTCGTCAATAAGGACGACGATTTCCGCAGCTGGGACGTCTGGAAGGAGCAAAACCGAAAGGGCTATGACTGTGTGGTATCCTTCAGGCGAAGAGGAGACAGGATAACGACTGCAACCGAAAACTGCGGCATCGCACTGAGGAACATCACCTCGCTGAGCGACGGCGCGCAGAACATATACGCAGCCCTGACCGGAGACCAATGCGCGCTGACGGATATTCAGATCCTGTAACGTTTTCCCGCGCCTTTGGCGCGACGATGGAGGTGTGAGCGGTGTACAGATTGTTCCTCGTTGAGGATGACCGCGGGATAGCTGAGGCGATCACCGCCCAGACCGCGCTTTGGGACATGGAAACCGTCTGCGTGCGCGACTTCCGCGGCGTTATGGCGGAGTTCTCGGCGTGCGCGCCGCATCTGGTGCTGTTAGACATCTCGCTCCCGTTCTACGACGGCTATCACTGGTGCCGCGAGATACGAAGCGTTTCCAAGGTGCCGGTCATTTTCATCTCCTCCGCCGCGGACAATATGAACATCGTCATGGCGATGAACATGGGCGCGGACGATTTTATCGCCAAGCCCTTCGACCAGAGCGTGCTGATGGCAAAGATCAACGCGCTGCTGCGCCGGACCTATGATTTCAGCGCAAATACCGACATCCTGGAGCACCGCGGCGCGATGCTCAACACCGGCGACGGCACGCTGAGCTACAACGGTGAGAGGATAGAGCTTACCAAGAACGAATTCCGCATCCTGCTGGGGCTGATGCGCTCAAAGGGGCGCACGGTCAGCCGTGAGAAGCTGATGGAGCTCTTGTGGGAATCCGACGAGTTTGTGGACGACAACACGCTGACCGTGAACGTCAACCGTCTGCGCAAAAAGCTGGACACGGCGGGGCTCGGTGATTTTATCATTACAAAGCACGGCGTGGGGTATCTTGTGGAATGAAAGACTTTTGGAGACTTTGGCTGAGGGAACGGCTGCCGGCGCTGGCGCTGTTTGCGCTGTGCTGCGTCGTGTTCGGTGCGACGTTCTGGCTCTATGGGCTGCCGCTCGGCGCTGCGGGTTACCCTGCGCTCGTCTGCCTTGTGCTGTGGCTTGCGTACGCGCTTTTGCGCGGGGCGAGAGCGGCAAAAAAACACAAAATGCTCTCCGCGCTCACTGCCGCAATGGCGGAGGAAATGCTGCCGTCCGCCGCTACTGCGGACGATGCGGACTACCGGCGCATCATCGCGCTTTTGCAGGACGCGAGAAAAGCGCAGGAGACCGCCGCGGCGCGGAAGTATGCCGATATGACGGAATACTACACGCTTTGGGCGCACCAGATCAAAACGCCCATCGCCGCGATGAAGCTCACGCTCCAGAACGAGGACACGCCGCTCTCGCGCAGACTCAATTCGGAGCTTGGGCGCGTGGAGCGGTATGTGGAAATGGTGCTGGCCTATCTCCGACTGGACGGAGAGGCGACGGACTATGTGCTGCGCGAATACGAGCTCGACCCGATCGTGCGCTGCGCAGTGAAAAAATTCTCGCTTGAGTTCATCGAGCGCCGCCTTGCGCTTGACGTCAAAGCGACCGGCGCGCGCGTTCTGACCGATGAAAAGTGGCTCTCCTTTGTGCTCGAGCAGCTCATATCCAACGCGCTGAAATACACGCCGGAGGGGAAGATATCCATTTACCTCGAAGGCAAATCGACGCTCTGCGTGGAGGATACGGGCATCGGCATAGCGCCGGAGGATCTTCCGCGCATATTTGAACAGGGCTACACGGGCTATAACGGCCGCGCGGACAAGCAGGCCAGCGGGCTGGGGCTTTATCTCTGCCGGCGCGTCTGCTGCAATCTCGGACACGGCATCTCCGCACAGTCCGAGCCGGGAAAAGGCACGATCGTGCGCATCGACCTCGCGCGGAAAGAATTCTCTTACGAATGAATCTTACAAAACCGTAAGATTTGAGCGGGAAAATGTAAGCCAAATCGATGGCAAGACATTTTCCCGCTTGCTATGATAGCGGCAGAAATCCCAAAGGAGGAAACCGCAATGAGTATTTTGGAAGTACACGATTTGAAAAAGGTCTATACCTCACGCTTCGGCACGCAGCAGGTGGAGGCGCTTCGCCGCGTCAACTTCTCTGTCGAGCGCGGTGAATACGTCGCCGTGATGGGCGAATCCGGCAGCGGCAAGACCACGCTTTTGAACCTTTTGGCAGCGCTTGACAAGCCCACGGGCGGCACGGTGCTGCTCGACGGCGTGGACGCCGCG
>JAFZQQ010000354.1 GCA_017620315.1 Oscillospiraceae bacterium
GAACAGGAAGCTGGAGGACGCGGCGCTGAGCGACGAGCAGCTGGACGGCATCGTGGGCGGCGCCAAGGATTCGTTCAACGGCATACCGCTGTATGACTGGACTGCATTTGCCACCGTCGTGTCGAATGGCGTGACAACGGGACCCAACGGCTATTTGACGATACGCTACGCGCCGGACGGGCCGATCAACCACAACGTTGGAGGCTGGGGCAACGGCGAGCAGGTTCGGGTACATCCGTATTACACGATGAACGGGAAGGACGCCGTCTGGCGCTGGTGCTACAGAAACGGCTTCTATGGCTGGGTGAACGGCAGATATTTGGCATAGGCGTCAGGCCGGGCAAAACCACTTTTTTGAAAGGAGCATCACCATGGACGACAAGCTGAGTAAGACCCTGAGCGACATCTGGGATTCTCTTACCGACGAGCAGAGGGAAAGAGCGAAGGCGTGCAAGACCGCGGACGAGCTGTCCGAGCTCGCGGCGAAGGAGGGCGTCGAGCTGCCCGACGAGGCGCTGGATATGGTCTCCGGCGGCTGCAACATACGCCCCCCCCACCATCCCATTATCGTTCCGTAAGGAAGCCGCTATGACGCCGCGCGCGGATGAGTCTGAGCAGCAGGCAGTCCGCGCGCTCCGGCGGAGGCTGCATTCAACTGACCAAAAGGAGAAGGAAATGAACAGGGAGAAGAGCTTTGGCTTGATACTGCCGCTTATCGCAGCGCTGTGTGCGCTGCTGCTTGCCGGCTGCGGCACAAAGACCGCTCCTCAGCAGACGGAGAATACCCCGAGCGCGCAGGAAACGCAGACGCAGGAGCCCCCCGCACAGGAGACGCAGCCGGAGGAGACGCCCGGCTCCCGGCGCGACATTCCGCTCGACAGCGAGCTGCTTGAGCAGCTGGATGATGAGCTCTACGAGGCGAACAAGCTTGCCGCGCTGCTGAAAAACCACGATTCGATCGTTTTCGATCTGACCGACGCGCCGGATAACGGCCTGAGCTGGCGCAATTACTTCTACATCACCGCCGACGCGTGCTACTACGAGTCGCCGGACGCGTCCGTGTTTGAATACGACCGGGTGTATTACTTCCTGTACAACGACGGCGAGAACTGGCCGCAGCTTCGGTACGGCGTCGACCTCTGCAGCGACTATGACCTGTTTTCCTCCGCGGGATACCAGTTCGTGCCGGAGGACAGGAAGACCTGGTTCAACAGCGAGGTCGAGGAGCACGTCGCCTGCTATGTCGAGGATGGCCTGCTGCATATACTCGACAGGGCCAATGCCGAAAAGAGCGCGGAGTGGTTTGCCGAGAATCTTCCCTTTGAGACCTACGGCGGCGAGACCATGTACAGCGAGGTCGTCGCAGACGAGGAAAGCAAGGAGATCGCCGAATTCAACTTTTACCTTGAGAGCAAGGATGGGACGATGAAACGCGTCATCCACGAAACGGCGGCCTACGACGTGCCGGAGCCGCGCCGGGTGAGCAATCTGTGGGCGGCGGCGGAGCGCTACTGCGAAAATACCATCGACGTGACGATGACCGTCGATCCCGGCACCGAGCGCGAATTCAGCCGGAGCATTACGCTTCCGGTCGGCAGCGTCATCAACTACCGCTGCGACAACATGGACAAGAACAGGATCGTCTCCTTCGACGACGCCGAGGCGACGCGCCTTACCCATTGGGACGGGATGCAGAGCAAGAACATCTATCTCTTCACCGAACCGTCTGAAGAGCTGATCGCGCGCTACGACGCGCTTGTGCAGGCGATGAAAAACGCGGGTTGATCCGACGCCGCAGGAGGGCCGATATGTACTACAGACTGAACGACGACTACGCCCTGCGGGCGTGGAAATTTGTGAACCACGCGATGTACCACCGTCTCACCGCCGCGCCGCTGCGCGTGGACGACGAGACCTTTGAGCTTCTTATGAAGTGCGACGGCGAGCACGAGCTTGAGGAAAGCGACGCGCTGAAAAGCCTGACGGAGCATGGCATGATCGCCCCGGGCGAAAAGGGCGACCGGCCCTCCGAATGGTCGCGCTACCGCAAGTACGATCACCGCTTTGTGCCCTCGATGAATCTGATGCTCACGGGCAAATGCAACTACAACTGCCGCCACTGCTTCAACGCCGCGGAAAACGCCGAGCGCATGGCGGAGTGGGACTATGACGCGCTGCTCGACCTGTTCGATCAGGCGGCGGACTGCGGCTTCCACTCGGTCACGCTCACCGGCGGCGAGCCGATGCTCCACCCGCGCTTCAACGATATCGTGCGCGCGATCTACGAGCGGAACATGGTGCTGGAAAAGCTGACGACCAACGGATTTTTCCTTCGCGAAGAGACGCTGGATATGTTCCGCGAGCTGCACGCCTCCCCGAGGATCAAGATCTCGTTCGACGGCGTGGGGCACCACGACTGGATGCGCGGACACAAGGGCGCGGAGGAGGATGCGCTGCGCGCGTTCCGCCTCTGCGCGGACAAGGGCTTTCGCACGCTCGCGCAGACACAGGTGTATCGCGGCAACCTCGACGCCATGCCGGAAACGCTTCGCGTGCTTGAGGACACGGGCGTGACCTCAACGCGCATCATCCGCACGACGGAGACGCGCCGCTGGCTCAAAAACGCGCCGGAGGGTTCGCTGCCCATCGCGGAATACTTTGAGAAAATGCTTGATCTCGCGGACGGGTATATCCACGGCGAGCACACGATGGAGCTGGTCGTCTGGCGCTTTCTCAGCGTGTACCCCAAGCAAAAGGCGTACAGCATGGTCATGGAGCGCGAAACCGACGGCGCTTACCGTCCCACCGCGCCCGTGTGCGAGGGCAACCGCACGATGATGGCAATCACCTGCGAGGGCGACGTCGCGCCCTGCCTTCAGATGTGCGGCGAGCTGACGCCGTTCGACTACCGCTTCGACAACCTCAAGGAA
>JAFZQQ010000355.1 GCA_017620315.1 Oscillospiraceae bacterium
AGATCAAAATAGGCAGCACGCTCAGGCTGACGACGATCAGCGTCAGCAGCGGGTTGTACCAGAGCATCATGGCGAGCGCCATGCAGAACATCACCGCGTTGTAGACCAGAAGGACCATGTTGTTGAGATAATTCGCCTCGACAGAGTTCGCGTCGTTGGTCAGCGTGGAGAGGTAAGTGCCTGTGTTTTCGCTGGTAAACGCGGCGATGGACTTGCGCGAGAGCACGGCGAACGCGCGCTCCTTGTACTGGCGCAGCCCCTTGTGGATAAAGTGCGCCTTCGTAACGGACAGCGCGATATCCCCGAAGAACAGCAGGGGAATGAGGATCAGCATCATGATCCCCGTGCGGCGCAGTGCCGGCCAGTCCCCTGTGCTCACCGCGTCGATCACGTCGCCGAGCACCTTGGAGATATAGGGATTGTACGCCGCAAGCAGTACGCCGAACAGCATCGCGAGGAAAAGGTTTCCCCGGTTGTTCTCATAAAAGGAAGCCAACAGAACGCGTTTCGTATCAGTTGTTTTCATGTTCTGCGGTCTCCTTCCTCAAAATCGGTTTTTCACGGGTTTCCCAGTAGCAAAAATAGGAGTCGTTGTCTGCGCACAGCCAGCGCGCAAAGAGCATGAACGGGACAAAGGAAACGTTTTGATGCAGCTCGTACGCCTCCAGCGGCGCTTCCCCGGTCTCAACGCTGTGCTTCGAGAGCAGATGGCACCCGAGCATTGCTTCCAGCGCGGTTTTTGCCGCTCCCGCGTCGACGCCCGCCGCCTTTGCGATCACCTCGACGGAGAAAAAGGTGTGCTTTTTTGTCGCGTACAGGGCGCGAAATATCTCCAGTGCGCCCGGCAGCGCGAGCGCGGCGAACAGCGCACGGTAGCTTTTGTTATCCGCGAAGTTCGCATCATATCCGTCCTCCGGCTCCGGCATCAGCAGGTACATCGGGCAGTCCTCGGCGCAAACGCCGAGCTGCAATCCGGCGTCGAGCAGCAACGCGGAGCGCAGCCATGTTTTTTCCTCTTTGCCGCCGGAAAACTCTACGGAGTAGCAGGTCCTGGCAGGCCACAGAGTCGCTCCGAAAAGGTCAGAGAGCGCTTCGTCTCCGACATAATTCGGAAGCTGGAACAGTGTGCAGAACACCCGAAACAGCTCGTCCATGCGTCTCTCTGCCGGAATCGCGGCGAGCCAGCGAAACATCGTCGCCCTCATGTCCTCCGTCGGCTCGTCCGCGCGCCCGTAGAGCGTGTCGATGGTCACGCCCAGCCGGTCGGCGATGGACGGCAGCATCTCCGCGTCGGGCGCGCCGCCGTTCTCCCATTTGCTCACCGCCTGCCCGGACACGCCCAGCGCCTGACCGAGCTGCTCCTGCGTCATGCCGCGTTCCTTTCGCAGCGTCGCGATAGTTTTCCCAAGCTCCATGTGTTTCTCTCCCGTTCTCCAAATGTTATTTGTATCATAGCAAAACCCGCGGTTGAATTCAATAGAGGCTTTTTTGCCACATCACAACCGTTGGTTGTGATGTCAAACGAAAAGAAGAGCGCCCGGAGGGGCGCTCTTCGATGTTGCTTGGCGATTTATAAGTACTTCTGCATGCCGTCGGTGGCGTGGGAGGGGTCTTCGGAGATGGAGACCGTGAAGCGAACGCCGTGGTCGGAGCTGAACTTCTCGAGCCAGTCGAGGAATATCTCCGCCTCGTGGTCGCTCTTGCCGCCGACAATGGCAAGCATATTGTCGATGAAAATATGCGAAATATCATAATTGCCGGCATAGAGGCCGCTGATAAAGCCGCGCAGCGCCTCATAGGACGCGATGGGATACTCACCGGCAACGATAAGACGGACGTGGTAGTGGATGTCGAAGGTCATGGTCTTTTCCGCTTCGATACAGACGACGTTGCCCGCCTCCTGCGACGCGGCGGTGTTGATCAGCTCGATCAGCTTCTTGGTCTTGCCGGTGCCCTTCTCACCCATGATTACTCTAACCAAAGGGAATCACTCCTTTCAATGTTGTCAATATGAGCATATCATACGCTCGAGTGTTTTGCAATGCGGAAAATGTTAAATCTTTTCACGCAGAACATTTTACAGCCGTGCGCACACTTGCGGCGCTCCGCATATCACAAAGCCTTATTGCGCACGGATGTTCAGCCATATTTCCCGGTTGCCGCGTCAGCGGCGAGGGAAATGGCGATCCTGCAAGGCTGTAAAAGCTTCGCTTTTACAGCCTTGCGCGCAGCTCGTCGCCCATCGCCTCA
The DNA here is from genome assembly GCA_017620315.1 of Oscillospiraceae bacterium. Classification (GTDB taxonomy): domain Bacteria; phylum Bacillota; class Clostridia; order Oscillospirales; family Oscillospiraceae; genus Hominicoprocola. The sequence goes on from JAFZQQ010000355.1 coordinate 2,251, forward strand.
TAGCCGGGCTTGCCGAGCAGCGCGAACATGTTCTTCTTGTAGGCTTCGACGCCGGGCTGGTCGAAGGGGTTGACGCCGAGAACATAGCCGGAGAGGCCGCAGGCGTACTCAAAGAAGTAGATCAGTTCGCCCAGCGTGCGCGCGTCGCGCTTGCCCGCGCGGACGATCATATTCGGCACTCCGCCCTCGACGTGGGCAAGCAGCGTGCCATCCATCGCCTGAGTGTTGATCTCGTGCAGGGTCTTGCCGGCAAGGAAGTTGAGCCCGTCGCCGTCCGCCTCGTCGCGCGGGACGCACATCTGGTTATCGTCAGGCTCGAAGCGCACCACGGTCTCAAGCAGCATGCGCTCGCCCTGCTGGATATACTGACCCATGGAATGCAGGTCGGCGGTGAAGTCGACGCTCGCGGGGAAGAGGCCCTTGTTCTCCTTGCCCTCGCTCTCGCCGTAGAGCTGCTTCCACCACTCGGCCATGAAGCGGAAGGACGGCTCGAAGCAGGCGAGCAGCTCGACCTTCTTGCCCTCGCGGTAGAGCGCGCTGCGCGTTGCCGCGTACTGCCATGCGGGATTGGAGAAATCATTCCCGCGGCAGAGCTTCATCATTTCCTCAGCGCCGGACATAAGAGCCTTGACGTCCACTCCGGCGACGGCTATCGGCAAAAGTCCCACCGCGGTGAGCACGCTGAAGCGTCCGCCAACGTCGTCGGGCACCACAAAGGTCTCGTAGCCCTCGGCGTCCGCGAGGCCCTTGAGCGCGCCGCGCGCGCGGTCGGTCGTGGCGTAGATACGCTTTGCAGCGCCCTCCTTGCCGTACTTCTTCTCAAGAAGCGATTTAAAGAATCGGAAAGCGACCGCGGGCTCGGTGGTAGTACCGGACTTGGAAATCACGTTCACGGAGAAATCCACGTCCTCGACCAGCTCATAGACCTCTCTCAGCGCCGCGGAGGAAAGTCCGTTGCCGATGAAATAGATATTCGGGGTATCCTTCTTTTTAAGGTTGTAGTTCGGCGAGCAAAGGCACTCGACCACGCCGCGCGCCCCGAGATAGGACCCGCCGATACCGATGACGACCAGCGCCTTCGAGTCGCCCTTTATCTTCGCCGCAGCCTTTTCTATACGCGAAAACTCCTCGCGGTCATAGTTCTCCGGCAGGGCGACCCAGCCCAGAAAGTCCGAGCCTCTTCCTCCGCCGTTCTGAAGCCAGTTTGCCGCCTGCTCGAGCGACGGACGCAGCGCGTCCTCGCAGGGCTCTGAGAGGAAAGACGCAGCCTTGGAAACATCAACAGTCAACATGAAAACAGCCTCCCGTATTCAAAATTGATATGTTTACTTTATCACGCTTTGTCCCAAAGGACAAGGTTGCAACGAAAAAAACTTTATGATATGATTACGCATCATGATCAACGATCAATTTGCATGGTCACGGAAGCGGAGCTTTCATGGCGATGCCGCAAAGGAGCAGATACATGAACGGACATGAGCATACGCACGAGCACGGGCACACGCACAGCCACGAGCACACGCAGGCGGTGCTGAACCGTCTGGCGCGAGCCATCGGACATCTGGAGGCGGTGCGCTCTATGGTCGCCGACGGACGGGACTGCTCGGAGGTGCTGATACAGCTTGCCGCCGTCAGCTCCGCGCTGGCGTCAACCAGCCGGATCATTTTAAAAGATCACATGGAGCACTGCATAGTCGACGCCGTCGAGCGCAAGGACCAGAGCGCCATCGACGAGCTTGAGCGCGCCATAGACAGGCTTTTGAAATGAGGCGGAGCAATGGCTGAGCTGACCGAGAAGCTGAAGGCCGCAAGCGCGGCGCTGCGCGAGGGCGGAACCGTTCCGACGCTCGCTGTCGTTCGCGTCGGCGAGAGGGATGACGACCTTGCCTATGAACGCGCGGCGCTGAGCCGCTGCAGCCGCTGCGGCGTCGAGAGCCGCGTCGTCGCGCTGCCGGAGGACGTGACGCAGCAGCGCCTTGAGGACGAGCTGCGCGCGCTCGGCACGGACGATTCGGTGCATGGTATCCTTCTTCTGCGGCCGCTTCCCAAAACGCTCGACGAGGCCGCGGCCTGCGAGGCGATACCCGCCGCGAAGGACGTCGACGGCGTTACGCTTTCCTCCTCCGCGGCGCTTTATATGCTCGCGCCCTGGGCGTTCGCGCCCTGCACCGCCGAAGCCTGCGTCGAGCTTTTGAAGTATTACGGCACGCAGCTCGACGGCGCGCGTGTCACGGTCGTCGGACGCAGCCCGGTGATCGGGCGGCCCGCCGCGCTGCTGCTGATCCGGGAAAACGCGACGGTAACCGTCGCCCACACGCACACGCGGGAGCTTCCCGCGGTCTGCCGCGAGGCGGATATTCTGATCGTCGCGGCGGGACGCAAGGGGCTTGTCGGCGCGGAGCATGTGCGCGCGGGGCAGACCGTCGTCGACGTCGGCATACATGCCGAGGCGGACGGATCGCTCACCGGCGACGTGCGCTTTTCGGAGGCGGAGCCCGTCGTGCGCGCAATCACCCCGGTTCCCGGAGGTGTCGGCTCCATGACGACGGCGATCCTCTGCCGCCACGTGATCGAGGCGGCAAAAAAAGCCTGAAGCACATACACATAAAAACGTCGGCTCGATGTGAGCCGACGTTTTTTGCGTTATTCAAACGTGTATACTGCCGAGACGCCGAGCATTCGGCACAGCTCCACCTTGAGAGCCAGGTCCTCCTCGGACTCGAACCAGACATAGACCTTGTCGTTCTCGGAGATGGTATGGACAAGGTAGGAGCTTCCGAAGCGCGCGGAGTATGAGACCGTGTCGGCGTCCTCTCTGCGGTAAATGGCGAGTTCGTTCGCGGTCAGCTCCAGCGCGGGCTGAACCTTTCCGTCCCGAACCTCTACGGCAACGGCTGAGACGCACAGCGCCACAGCGCCGCCGCTGCCCGCCTGTATAGCCGCGTCATAGACGTTTTCGAGCGGAGCGCGCGGATACATTGGGATGCGCCCGCCCGGATCGCTGACGCTATCGACCTTTACAGCCTCTTTGCCGCCGGTCAGCTCACCGGTCTCGACCTCGGCGTGCAGCTTGTCATAGACGCGAAGAAGCACCGTCGCCGCCTGCTCGCGGGTGGAGGCGGTCTTTGGCGAGAAGTATTTGGGGCTTACGCCGCCCATAAAGCCCATATGATAGCCAAGTGTGATATAGCCCTTGTTCGAGGTGACGTCGACAAAGGGGCAGTCGTTCTGGACAACGCCGGCAAGCACCTGCGCGAGCTGGGCGAAACCGAGCGCGCGGACGGTCATCGCCGCCATTTCCTCGCGAGGAAGCGGCTCGTTGGGGCCAAGCTCGTCCCCGAGCACCTCGCGGGGCAAAACGCCATGCGCATACGCGGTCTCAACGGCGCTGTAGTACCATGTGGCGCTGTTCTGATTGTCGGAAAAGCTGCCGCTCTCCGGCTTTATCATCTCCCAGCCCATAAGGCGGCAGAGCATGAGCGAATACTGCGCGCGCGTGATCTCCTGTCCGAACCCGAAGTGTCCCGGGCTTACGCCGCCCACAAGTCCGAGCTCGGTGGCGCGCATAACGTACTCGTACGACCAGTCGTCCTCGGGCACGTCGTCATAGCCTGTGCAGTCAGCGGCAAAGGCGTTGAGCGGAAGCATCAGCAGGGCAAGCAGAATAACCGCAAGCCGACGATAGATTTTCATGACGATCCTCCAGTGGTTTTTGCCGAAAAGCTGAAATACGGGAGTTGCACAAGGCCGTCAGCCCCTGCGCAGCACGCCGGTCGCCAGGTCGATGACATAGGGCTTGTCGCCGTAGAAGAATCTCACCTCGGCCGTGGCCCGGTCAATGATCAGGTTGGTAAACGTGTATGTACCCCATTCGTTATCAGACACAAAGTCCGCCGCGTAGTCGTGCCAGGTTCCGTTCGGCTTGATGAGCAGCAGATAGTCCGTGTTCCCGTAAGGCGTGGGACCGCGCATATACATAAACGTCCACTGCTTTGCGGCGAAGCTGAGTATGGGGTCCGCAAGACGGCGCTTCCTGTAAAACTCTATGACGTCGTCAATGTCGGGATCCTCAAAGTCGAGCGTTGAAATAGACTCGGCGATCTTTTCGTTGTCATACTGATAGAAGCTGACACGGCCGCGCCTCATCGCGGGAACTCCGTCTTTCTCGCCGACATACATATAGTCTCTCTCGACGTACCAGCCGATGGCCTCGCCGTTGAGCAGCAGCGGGCGGATGCGGTCGAGATCCGGCACCGACCACTCGCTTTCAATGACGACGCTGCCGCTGTCCTCAAGGCTGGTCTCCGCTATGCGTACGTTGCCGTCGCGGATGCGCACAATGATGGAGTACGGTGCGTCCTCGGGCAGCTTCATGGCGTTCTCATAAAGGAACTCCAGCGAGATCGTGCGCTCCTTCGCGTTCCAGAAGTACCTTCCGCCGAAGCCGTTGAATATGCCGTCGCCGCCGAGATCCTCAATGGCTATGGCGGTCTTGCCGCCGATGTTCCAGGAGGGCACGGTTTCCGAATAGACATACGTCAGAATGTCGGTTTCGTAGATTTGCCCGACGACCTCGCCGATCTTTCCGGCAAAGACGTTCCTGCCGCCCTGAATGTGCGAGGGGGCAAAGCTTCCGACCATCAGCGCGCGCATCTCATTGCTGTAGTAATGAGGCAGCACGTCCTCGACCACTATGGCGGTGCGGCCGCCGATGTTGTAGGACGGCACCTCAACGCCGTTGATAAACGCGCGGATGTCTGTAGAATA
>JAFZQQ010000356.1 GCA_017620315.1 Oscillospiraceae bacterium
GCCGTCTTGCCCACGGCAAGAACCCAATGTCTCCGGATCGCGGACATATCCACCACAGACTCATCGACATGGGGCTCAGCCAGAAGCAGGCGGTCGCTGCGCTTTATGCAGTGAGCAGCATCCTTGGACTCTCAGCGGTCGTTCTTGCGACGAGCGGTGCGATGCGGGCAATGATATTCTTTGTCGCTCTTGCTGTTGTCGCCTTCCTTGCCTCGAGAGTCATATTCCCGCGAGAGATAGCGGAAACCAGACAGGCGAAGGTGGCAAACGGCAAGCCGGAGTTCGACGTTCCGCTCGACGATATGCCGGAGAGCGAAACAACAGCCGACACGGGTCCGGAGCTGCACCCTGCTGTCGACGCAGATATGCATACGCTCGACGAAAGCGCCGGGAACGACGCGGACAGCCCGGAGAGCGAAAACGGCGGGGAGTAAGCGTGCTTGGACTTATGACGGCCTGACACGGCAAAAGGGAGGCAGGGCATAATGAAAAAACGGAGTTTTTCATTGATCGGCGTTGCTTTTGCGGTGCTGCTGGTTTTTGTCATTGCCTTTTTTATCAGGCTTACGATGTATAAAGTCCCGGAGGTAAAGCTGGCTGAAGGCAGCGGAACAGAAAACAGCTCCGACCCCATACAGGGATCGGAGCAGGAAGCTATACGCAGGATAGAGGTCACGCCAAATACGGTGCAGCTTGTGATAGAGCGTCTTGAGCGTCCGGCCAGCTACAGCCGCAGCATCGTGATAGAGCGGTACTGGACCGGAGGCAGCGGCGTTACAACAGCGCAGGTGTGCATAGCCAATGGCTGGACAAGAACCGACGTCGGGGCAAGCGGCGAGGAGCAGAGACACAGCATTACCGGAGACGGGAAAAGCTGGATCTGGTACGGCTCCGGCGAGCGCGTGTTTACCGGAAAGGCTGCGCTCAGCGCGGACGAGGAACAGAGCATACCGACTTATGAAGATATTCTCGAGGCCGACAACGAAAGCATCGCCGTAGCGGACTACAGACTTCTGGAAACGGTGAGCTGCATTTTTGTCGAAACCGTGCCGGACGAGCTTGGCTACGGAGACCGCTGGTGGGTCAGCGCAGAGAGCGGTCTGCTTGTCGCTGCGGAACGCTTCAAGGGCGATACTGTAGTTTACCGTATGGCGGGCCTGCCATCGGAGACGGAGGAAATAAGCGCGGAGGCGTTCACGCTTCCGGATGGGACCGTACTATACGATCCTTCCGGTCAGACCGGCTGATTCCGTTTATCAGAGCTGCCTTAAAATGTATTGCTTTACATTTTCAAGGCGGCTCTTTTTCCACTCTCCGAGCTCGGCTTTCTCCGCAAAGGGAGCTATGATCTTGAGATCCATATGTTCTCCCTCAAAGTAACCGTCAGTCTCGGTACTGAATAAATATGAGTTCCATACAGATTCCGGGGCGTTTTTGTATTTTTGGGGCTCGAGATAGATCATTGTTCTTCTGTTCTCAGTCATAAAGGCCTTGGCTGAAAGAGGAGCGAGCAGCTCGTATTCCTCGGCAGGGATATCGGTAAAGACTGCGGGCAGCGGCGCTGCATCGATGCGCTCGTCACCGCGCACGATCCGAAGACCCAATGCCTCAAAATCCATTTTTTCCTCTGTGAAGCAAAGCTTGAGCAGAACGCCGGTATCGGTATACAGGTGCTCGCGCTGATAATTTGTATCGAAAATGAAATTGCCGAGTGAGTAGAATATCGCCTTCCCATCAGGGAAGGTTTCGTAGTTTTCCGGAACGTGCGGATGATGGGCAACGACAACGTCGGCCCCCATTTCGAGAAACTTTAGATAGCGGTCTCTTGTGTAGGGATTGGGAAGGCTGGCAAACTCCTCGCCGCCGTGGGAGACAACGACGCACCAGCGGCATTTCCGTTTGACCTCTGCGATCCGCTTCTGAATGTACTCCATGTCGTTCCAGCGAAAAATACCCGGCTCGGTTGCTGTGGCGGGGATACATTCGGAAAGATAGGCAACGCCGAACATCCCTATTCCTCCGGCCTCGTCAATGCACACGGGCTCGGACGCCTCGACCTCGTTGAGACCGGCACCGAGAGTACGGCAGCCCTTTTCATCAGCGATCTTTCTGGTGCTGATAAGCCCCTCGACGCCAGCGTCCATAGTGTGATTGTTGCCTATTGCCCAAACGTCCGCGCCGATTCTTTCAAGTACGTGGGCGACCTCGGGACTCATGCTGTGAAAGAATACGCCGTGGCTTCCGTTGTCCTCGGCGTCGATAAGTGCGCCTTCGACATTTGCGACCACATGGTCGGCACTGTGAAAAAAGTCAAGTATAGATTCGGAGAGAAGGTTTTCATCCCTCCAACGCCCGTCCATATAGCGGTCAAACCCTATGTCGCCTGTAAAGACTATAGAGGTCCTGCTGCGCTTCATTACCTTTCCCCCTTATAAAACACTATGCAAGTGATCATGTCACCTGCATAGTGTTTTTCGTTTGATCCAATGTGGATATATGCTGATTACAGCAATTCGTTTACGCCAGCGACTTCATCAGATTGGCGCAAACCACGGCGAGCGGAGTGCCTACAACGTAACCCATAAGCGCCATCAGGATACCGACAGGCACCAGAGCGCCGGAATAGGAGCCGGCAAGCACAGGCGCGGAGGCGGTGCCGCCGATATTCGCGAGGGAGGCGACGCCGGCCGTAAAGAGATCGAGCTTGAGCAGCTTGCAGATAAGGAGCATCAAACCAGCGTGGATGAACAGAACGATGAAGCCTGTGAGGATCCAGGCGGGCGCGTCGCCAAGCTCAAGCAGGCTTGCACGGGAAGCGAGCAGACCAATGACGGAATAAAGCAGGAGGTTCGAGACCTCCGCGGAGCCTGCGACCTTGCCGAGAGGGGTAACGGCGGCGATAAGCGCGACGGCAGTGACAAAAAGAACGGTCCAGGTAGCCTTGTCAGAGAAGCTCGTCCAACTGTAGAGCTTCGCGCCGACGTTGGTAGCAATAGCGCTGACGAGGAACGAGCAGCCGATGAGAAGAATAAGGCTCTGGAAGTTAACGGGCTTTGAGTTGGACTTTGCCTCTTCCTCCAGCTTCACCGATACCTCGTCGAGCTTGGTGGTGTCAGCCTTTGTCCACTTGTTGAATTTGGGGGCGAGCTGTATGGCCCAAAGCAGGAACATGACCCACAGAGAATAGTCGATGGAGTCAATGACCAGCGCGTAGCCCATATCTGCCTCGCTGATGTTGAGGGCGGCCTGAACCGCGACCATGTTTCCGCTTCCGCCGATCCACGAGCCGCAGAGCGCGCCGAGACCCATCCAGGCGTCGCTTCCGATGACGCCCTTCATAAGAACGAACGCAACAACAAAGCCGATGATGATCGTCAGCGTCGCAGAGAAGAAGCCCAAAAGCATCTTCGGTCCGAGACGAAGCACCTTGCGGATATCACAGCGAAGGAGCATTGCGAAGATCATCGCATAGGTCAGGTTATTCTTCAGCGCACTGTATGCAGCCTTGGTCTCGCCGAGGTCCCAGACCTTGAGCGTGCACAGAAGCATAGCGACGAGATAGCAGAGAACAACTGCAGGGATGACCTTGAAGAATTTCTGCAGCCCGCCCTTTGCGCTTTTTTCCAGTGTGACGAGCACACCGGCCATGAAAAGCAGGACAGCCACATAGGTAAAGCCATTGGTGATCATTTGATAGCCTCCTTGATTCGGTTGTTTTGATCTATCGACACGCCCCGCATCGGGGGAATGCGACACGAAAATAATGTGAACAAATTGTTAACTGACGGTGATTAGTATAGCAAAGCCGACTGCTGTTGTCAATATATGCAAAATGCTGGTCATCAACGACAAATACGCGCGTAAACCCGGATTTTACCGTGCCTCGGGCAGACAGTGCATCTGCGTTCGACCAAGCACGCGAAAGCCCTCGGCGCCGAGAGAGAAACAGCGAAGACCGAAATCGACAGAGCGAAGATTGAGATACAACTTGAGCGAGGCGTAAGCCTCGGAATCCTCGGGAAACTGGGATTGATGGCAGAGTACAGCGTCAAGCTGGCGGCTGAAAAAGGACGAGGTCTTTATAAAACGGTTTGGCTTTGCGGTCATATAGAAGGCAAGCGCCTCGACCGGAGAGCTTTTTGCGCCATAGCGCTCCATTATTTCGGCAAACGGGGCAAAAAAGGCAAGCGACCGCGCAGCCTCACCGACCGCCAGATGATCCGCGTGGCATTCGGAGGAAACAAAGGGATCGGGCGCGAAAACAACGTCGGGCTTTGCATCGCCTATTATTGCGGCCATGCGCTCGACAAGCTCCTCGCGACTGTAAAGCCCGCCGTCGGAGAGTCCGAGAAAGCGAACGTCGGTTACTCCGAGCATTGCGGCGCCTTCGATGCTTTCCTTTTTCCGAAGCGCAATAAGGTCTTCGGGAACAGTACCGGCCGGCGCATTTTCCAGACCGTAGCGTCCGTCGGTGCAGATAAGAAAAGTGACCTCCTTGCCCTCAGAGCATAGGCGAGCCGCAGTCGCTCCCGCGCCGATCTCAATGTCATCGGGATGCGGACCGACGAACAGATAGCGCCGAAACCTCATCAGCCTCGGCGGGGGGGCGGCTAAGCACAGGATTGCTGAAGTAATGCCCACAACTGATACCTCCATAGACAAACGTCGTCGAATTTACCTGCGATAACGCCGGGGGGCGGACGGTTCTTGAAAAATGCTTGCAGAACCTATATACGATGCTAATGATAGCATATCGATAAAAAAGTGTAAACATCTTTGACACTTTGACTTGATAATGAAAAAAGCTTGTTTATTCTCTGAAATTGATTTATAATAACAAGGACAATATTAAAGCAGGCTTTATGCCAGGAGGTTACTATGAGAAAGAAATTATCGATGGTGCTTGCCGCTGTTATGCTCGTTTCGGCGCTTACCGGATGCGGAGCAAAGAAAACCGAGCCGTCCGCGGTGGATGAACCGACGCCCGCTGCCGGGGAAACGTCAAGTGCGCCTGCAGTCTCAGAGCCCGAGCCGGCTCAGAGCGGAGATACGGAGGAATATGTTTTTGATGATGCAGGGATAACCGTCTATCTGCCCGCGGAATTCAACAATACAAAGGGCATGATTTTTGACGAGGGGAGCGGAGAGCTTTCGCCCGGCTCGGGAGTATATTATGCCATGATAACTTATCTCGGTATAACCGAAGAGTATTATAATGAGCTTGTTGCGATGGATGAGATACCCGAGGAAGAGCTCAACGACGTCTACAGCAAGTGGATGGATATGATAACTGTTGTCGCGGTGAATGGGGGACGAGGCTTTGAAGCTGCGGTCGAAGCTTCGGACGGCGAATTCGAAGCAAAGAACGCTTCTCTTATCAATAATAACGGCGATATTTCCTATTACAGCTATTATTCCGCTGAGGATAACGACACGAGCGCTCTTGATCCGGAGTTCCTTGAAGAGTATAACAAGCTTCTCGGAATGGTACAGTCTGCGCTTCAAGGATCGGATTTCTATGAGCCTGTGGATCATTACGCTGGTCTTATTGGAACCGATTTCACATTTGAGACTACAGACCTCGACGGGAATCCCGTTAACAGCGAGGATATTTTCAATCAGCACGACTTGACAATGGTCAACATCTGGGCTACCTGGTGCGGTCCGTGCATCCGTGAGCTTCCGGAGCTTGCCGAGCTTAACAGAGATATCGCGGATATAAACTGTGCCGTTATCGGCATACTGCACGACAGTGACACCGAAGATACCATAGCAGAGGGTAAAAGGCTCATGGCTGAAAACGGCGTGGATTATCTTGTCGTCAAATGCCCGGAAAACCTTGAAGAGCTTATAGATCTTGCCGCATTCCCGACGTCTGTATTTGTCGATCGCAGAGGCGTTGTTGCCGGCTCACCTTATATCGGCGCCCCCGGCGGAAATGTAGTGCAGACGTACAGGGCCTATATTGAACGTCTGCTCTTCGGGGATACAGCTAGTGCTGCCAATCCCTCCGCTGCCGATAACGCATATCAGGTATGCGTGGTGGATACAGAAGGCAGTCCTGTAGAGGGCGTTACTGTTCAGTTCTGTTCCGATTCGCAGTGCATAACCGGGAAGACCGGAGCGGATGGCATCGCTGTATTTGACCAACCGGAGGGCAGCTATACCGTGCATATCCTAAAGGCGCCGACCGGCTTTGCCGCTGATGACACAGAGTATCAGGCGCCCGAGACCTACGGCAGGGTCACGATAACCTTGAAGCGCGGCTGAAGCTGCTAAGATGCCATAGAATAAAGAACTTATCTGTTTCGGTTGCTAAGGCTTCAGGGAAAAGCTGCGTGAGGAAGCCTCAGGTTTAGCTTTATGACTATATCCACGATATTTGACGTTTTCAATTGGAGGGAAAAAGCATATATGAAAAAAATATGCGCTTCCACATTGACACTTTGCCTTTTGCTGTCGCTGTTTTTGCCGCTTTCTGTGCGCGCAGCGGCTCCTGTTGAGTATCTGCCGGGCGTTACGGGGGAGATGACGAAAAGCAGCTTTTGGACGGACATGATGGACGAGCCGGACAAAATCATTACGGACAGGGAGGAAATTGAGCGTATTAACGCCGCAGCTCTTGCCACAAAGGGCTCAAATATGCACGATCTTAAAAATATCACCGAGAGCTTTAACGGGCCGGAACGGATCGCTTTGCTTAAAAAGAGCGTGGAAGAGGACGCAAAATACTATCTCGGCTGGACGTACAATGAGACGGGGAAAAAGCTTGAGCAAGAGGATTTTGACGTTATCATCGAAAACTGCGTCGATCCTGACGCCACGGAGGATATGAGCATTCGCTACGGCGTCGCGGTAAACCGTGCTTTGCTTGTGACGTTCCCGTATGAGGGGCAGATCCTCGACGACCCTGTGGATTACGACTTTGACTATCAGGCTCTTGTCGGCATCCGTATGAACGAGCCCGTTGTTATTTTTACGACATCGGCTGACGGTGCGTTCTACCATGTATATACAAGCTGCTGCTCGGGATGGGTGAGCGCAGAGGACGTCGCAGTATGCGCTGACAAAGAGGAATGGCTTTCCGCCTGGGATTTTCCCGCGGATAAGCGGCTTGTTTTCTACGGGGACAAGATGTATACCGACTACTCCAAAACCGCACCGGAAACATCAAACCGCCTTATAACGATGGCGACGGTGCTTGAACGCATGGACGAGCTGGAGCCGGACGAGTTGGTCATCAACCGGCTTCCGCTTCACAATTACGCAGTGTACCTTCCTGTGAGGAACGAGGACGGCAGTTACGCCAAAACACCGGCGCTTATCAACGCAAAGGAGTCAGTCAGCGAGGATTACCTGCCGCTCACGGGAAGAAATCTTGCCAAAGTCGCACTTGTTTCTGTCGGCGACGCCTATGGCTGGGGCGCAAGCCTTTACAATGAAGACTGTACAAGCCTAAACCGTTCCATATTCTGCTGTTTTGGGCTTGATTTGCCCCGCAACGGAAACTGGCAGTGGGGACTTGCAATGCCAAAGATTGATACGACTTATATGTCAACAGAGGAGAAGCTTGCGCTTCTTGACAATCTTCCACTCGGCACGATACTCAACTTTCCGGGACATCAGATGATGTATCTGGGCAAAACCGAGGGAGAATACTATGTCGTAAGCACGGTCAGCAGTATCGTGAGCCCCAATTCAGGCAAGCGCCAGCGTACGCGCGTTACTCAGATCAATCAGTTGAATATCAAACGCGCCAACGGAAAGACATGGATACAGGCGACAAACCGTATCTATATCCCTTGGATCTATTTGGAGGAGAGTGAAAACGACGGTATGCCGGCTCAGCCCTGGTATCATGCCGGAACGGCCTTCTGCATCGAGAAAGGCTTGATCGATACCTGCGAGGGAGGGTATTTCCACCCAGGGGAAACGGCGCTTCGTTCTACTGCGGTCGAGGCGTTGTGGCGTGTTGCGGGAAAACCGGAACCCAGTGAGGATGTTGTTGGCTTCTCCGATGTTGAGAGTGGCGCATCGTACGAAAAAGCGTCGCTTTGGGCTATCGAAACGGGCATTGTCAACGGTATAGACAGAGAGCTTATGCCGAATGACGAGCTTACACGTGAGCAGCTTGCCGTAATACTGTACAGGTTCTTTGGCGGTGAGAGCACGGAAAGTGAAGAGCTTGCTGAATTTGAGGACGCAGCCGACGTCGGCAAATGGGCGCGGGAGGCAATGGAATGGGCGGTATGCAGCGGTCTTATGACCGGCAGAGACGGCCGAAGGATAGAACCCAAGAGCGGAATCACGCGCGCAGAGCTTGCGGTCGTCCTTCAACGCGCCTGTGAACTGACTGCGGACAAGCCGGAATGAAGCCTTTCACAAATCGGACTTGTTTTTCATTCTGCTATTGCGTATGCGCAACTGTTCGGATATAATATAAAAGCTATATTATAAAAAGGAGGATTAAGACATGGAACAAAAGTTTTTTATCTGTGAGCATTGCGGCAATATGGTGGCTGCGGTCAAGGTAAAGGGCTGCCCCATCACTTGCTGCGGAGAACCGATGAAAGAGCTTGTCCCCGGAACGAGCGACGGTGCGCATGAAAAACATGTCCCTGTCTATACGGTAGAGGGAAACAAGGTCACGGTTACCGTGGGAACCGTTGAGCATCCTATGGCTGACGCACATTACATAGAGTGGATATCCATACAGACGAAGCAGGGCAATCAGCGCAAGGCGCTAAAGCCCGGCGACGCGCCGAAGGCTTGCTTTATGCTTTGCGAGGGTGACGAGGTTGAGGCGGTCTATGCCTACTGCAATCTCCATTCTCTTTGGAAAGCGTGATCTCGTAACGCGACACGGCAGATACTTGACGCATTCAACATTCTTTTGAGGGGGAACGCAGGATGAACAGCCTGACGCTTGCTGCGAAGGACGACAATCTTGACAGGGTTCTTGCGTTTGTGGACGAGCAGCTTAAAAAAATGAATTGCCCCACGAAAACGCAGGCACAGATCGATATAGCGGTGGAAGAGCTGTTCGTCAATATAGCCCATTATGCCTATGACACTGGGACAGGGAACGCTACCATACAGCTGGAGCCCGAAAACGACAACGCCCTGACGATCACCTTCATCGACAGCGGCGTTCCGTATGATCCGCTTAAAAAGCCGGATCCGGACATAACCTTGTCTGCTGAAGAACGTCAGATCGGCGGCCTGGGTATCTACATGGTTAAAAAAAGCATGGATGATATCAGCTATGAATACAGGGACGGGCAAAACGTGCTGAAAATCAAAAAGCTTATTGGCTGACCATCCGAATTGCAATCGATTTAGCTTGTCAAAACCACTGGTTTGACCGGTGGTTTTGATTTCACGTCCGGCGTTTGAAACGGAGGAACTCAACCGCACACAGAGGGGGAAAGTGGCAAAACACGGTTACAGCCACACAGAACCATGATGAACAATACGGCAAAAAAGAAAACCCGCGGCGGGGCGGCGCTTTTGGCGCTGGATTCGATTGCTCATCTGTCTGTGGACGCATTGTGCGCCGCGACGGTGCTCGGCGGCAGTATTGATCCGGAGAGCCTTGCCCAAATGACCATATTATACAATACGCTCGCGTTTTCGACACAATGCCTTGTCGGGCTTGCGGCTGACAGGCTCCGACGCCATGCCGTATCGGCAAGCGTGTCGATGCTGCTTGTCGTTATGGGCTTCGCGCTGCCCCTGCCGCCTTTGCTGCGCGTATGCTGCGTCGGGATCGGGAACAGTGTGTTCCACGTCTCCGGCGGCGCAATGACGCTTGAGCGCAGCGGCGGACGGGCCGACGCGCTGGGCGTGTTCGTCGCGCCGGGAGCGGTCGGTCTTGCGCTCGGCACACTTTGGCCAAAGCTGGGCGTTCTGTATGCGATACTTTTGGCGCTTTGCAGCCTTGCAGTGATCCCGCTGGAAAGACGCGCGCCACCGTCCTCCACCGTTAAAGTGTGGACGGTAAGCGGAAATGGGACGACGGTTCTGCTGCTGACGCTTGCGGTGGCTGTACGCGCGGTGGGAGGCTCCGCCGTTAGTTTCCCATGGAAAAGCGGTGCCGCGCTTTCACTGCTGACCGTGCTGTTTGTATTTGCGGGCAAGGCCGCGGGCGGCTTTGTTTGCGACAGGCTCGGCGCAAGGCGTACGGCGCTGCTTTCAATCATACCGGCAGCGATGCTGATCGCATTTTGTTCAGCCTGGGCTGCGCCGTCTCTTGTGGGACAGTTTGCATTGAATCTCACTATGCCGGTCACGCTCTGGCTGATGTACCGCGCTATGCCGGACTCGCCGGGCTTTGCTTTTGGGCTTGCGGCATCGGCGCTGTGGCCGGGAACGATAGCAGGACAGTTGATGACGCTGACAGGCAATGCTCAGCGAGGCTGCATCCTGGTCAGTTTTCTGTTTGGCCTTTTGGCGATCCTGTTCGTCGAAAAATACTTGTCAAGGAGTGGGGGAGAACGCCATGAAGCATGCTGAACGCGTCTCTGCACTGCTTGCGGCATGCAGTCTCTGCATGATTCCCGCCTCAGCGGATGTGCTCGGTACCCCAACGCTTGTTGTTATAGTTGCGATCCCTTTGCTGATGCTTGCGCTGGCCATACTGGCACTGTCATTATTGATCCGTGCCGTCAAAAGGCTCCGAAATAAAAAGCACGCGGATGCTGACAGGATCGAAGCTCAAAACGAAACCATGGAAGAAAGTGAGGAAAAAAGCCATGAAAAAGACGCGCATTAGTGTGCTGATGCTCCTGATTGCGGCAATTATGAGTGTCCCGGCATTTGCCGACATCATCAGCACTCCCGATCCGGTGAGAAATCCGGGTTCTCCTGTGCTGGTAATCGCCGTCGTCCTTGTCGCTGCGGCGATAATAATATTTGTATTGCGCCGTAATAAGAAAAAATGAGCTTTCTGATCCCCTGCGCGCTGACGGTGCTGCTGGAAACGCCGGTTTTCTATCTTGCGGGGTATCGCAGCCGCGACGAGTTCATTGTGGTGGTCTGCGCGAACGTTGTTACCAATCTGCTGCTGAATCTCACTGCGACATATCTTCTGCCGGGCCGTCTCGCTGCGGCGTATTCCCTTGAGCTTGTTGTCGTTGCGGTGGAGTATACAGTCTATGCCCTCGCGTTCGGACGGTCGAAGCGGCTTTTTCTGCTGACACTGGCGGCTAATTGTCTGTCCTGCTGCTTCGGCATGCTTTTGCATGTCGGAAAATAGCTGATATATGATAAGAGGCAGCGCGTGACGCGCCGCCTCTTATCATATAAAAGGGAAAATAAGGGAAAAACCGGTTGGGGTATAGAGAGGATCAGCGAAAGTGCTGAAATGCACAAACAAGTCATATTCGCTGCAATAGATATAAGAAAAGCTCCGAAACCATAACGATTTCGGAGCAATCCTATGGCAGCGGGTGAAGGATTCGAACCCTCACAAACGGAGTCAGAGTCCGGTGTGCTACCATTACACAAACCCGCTATATGTTCTTTGGAGAACATTTATATTATACAGATATTTGTGGAATTGTCAATAGTTTTTTTCTCTTTTTGAATTTTGTTTTTTGACATGGAATAATCCATTTGCAGAGGAATCGCAGAACCACTCTGCAGAGCAGTTTATTATATCGACAAATTGGTTCGAGCGACTATCCGGATCACCTTGACCTTACCGAATCGTCGCTGAGGAAGAACAGAGCAAGTGATCCGGGACCGATATGTGAGCCTGTGACCGGCTCATATTCGACAAGAAGGACGTCCTTAGGGGGGTTCTTTTGATACAAATGCTGAATGAGTAGATCAGCGTCGCTGCGGCAATCACAGTGCGCTACGCCTACGGTCTGCGTTTCCGGGGAGCGAACCTCCTTATCATAACGGACTGCCAGATCCTCGATGACCTGACGGCGGCCGCGAACCTTACCGGCAAGTACGATTTGTCCAAGCTCATTGCCCTTCAGCACGGGCTTTATGCTGAGCATTGTCCCGACAACTGTCGCAACGCCGGAAAGACGGCCGGTTGCGCGTAGATATTTTAAATCGTCAACGGTGAATATCTGGCACATCCTGGCGCGTTCCCTTAAAACGAACTCTGCGACCTCTTCTATACTCTTTCCCTCCTCGCGAAGTTCACAGGCGCGAAGCACAAGCAGTCCCTCGCCGAGAGACGCGCTGAGAGTGTCGATACATATAAGCTTTCGCTCGGGATATGCCTCGCGCAGCTCCCGGGCTGCGATCTCGGAGGAATTGTAAGAGCCGCTTATGCCGGACGACATGCTGATATGCAGAACGTCCTGACCTGAGCGGAGAAGCGACTCAAAGTATTCACTATATGTCTGCGGAGGGATCTGAGAGGTCTCAACCTTCACTCCGGAACGCATGGCGGAAAAGAAACCGGCAGCGTCAAAGTCCTCTGCGTCGAGATCTGTGTGCTCAGAACCGTTTATGCGGAACGAAAAGGGGATCACAGTGAGCGAATAGCGACTAAGATAAGAACTGGGAAGGTTCGCCGAGGTATCGGTAACAATTGCAAAGGACATAAGGGTCGGCCTCCAGATTTTAAATGAACTTAAATTTCTACCGTAGATAATATTGTATATTGTATCGGAAGTCAAGCGCAAAAAGGGCAAGGCAGCTCCGCGAGATAAGTGCGTCTGTACATCCTCGTGCACCGAGGGGCGAAAAAGCTTGCTTTATATCGTTAATACGGTTATAATAACCATTGTGCGGCTGCACATACTATTTTTGTTCGGAAAGGTTGTACAAAACTATGAGAACGGACGAAAAGCTCAACATGACCATGCTTTGCGACTTTTATGAGCTCACAATGTCAAACGGCTATTTTGAATGCGGTTATGCTGACCGAATCACTTACTTTGACGCCTTTTTCCGCTCTGTACCCGACAAAGGAGGCTATGCCATTGCCGCGGGACTTGAGCAGCTTATCGACTATATTGAAGACCTGCACTTCACCGAGGAGGACATTGAGTACCTTCGCTCCAGAAAGCTGTTCAGTGAGAAATTTCTTGAATACTTAAGAAATTTCCGTTTCACCGGAGATATCTGGGCAGTCCCCGAGGGAACCCCAATGTTCCCGAAGGAGCCCATTGTAACGGTGAGGGCCCGCGCGATAGAGGCTCAGCTTCTCGAGACCTTTACGCTTTTGACGATCAACCATCAGAGCCTTATCGCCACGAAGGCCAACAGGATCGTCCGCGCGGCGAACGGCAGGGGCGTGATGGAATTCGGTTCGCGCCGCGCGCAGGGCAGCTCAGCGGCTATCGACGGCGCACGTGCAGCGTACATCGCCGGGTGCATCGGAACAGCCTGTACCATTTCGGATCAGCTTTACGGAACACCCGCGCTCGGAACCATGGCGCATGCGTGGGTACAGATGTTCAGCAGTGAGTATGAGGCGTTCAAGACCTATTGCGAGCTCTATCCCACGAACGCGGTTCTGCTTGTAGATACATACAATACGCTGAAATCCGGTATTCCGAACGCTATCCGTGTGTTCAACGAGGTACTCAAGCCCCAGGGCATCACAAAATGCGGTATTCGCCTTGATTCCGGAGATATCGCGTATCTGACGCGAGAGGCTCGCAAGATGCTTGACGACGCCGGCTGGGAGACCTGCAAGATAACCGTTTCCAACTCTCTTGACGAGTACCTTATCCGCGACCTCTGGCTGCAGGATGCGAAAATAGACGCTTTCGGCGTGGGCGAGAGACTCATTACCGCAAAGAGCGAGCCTGTGTTCGGCGGAGTATATAAGCTCGTTGCTGTCGAGGACGAAGCAGGAAACGTCATTCCCAAGATCAAGATCAGCGAAAATGTTGGCAAGATCACGACGCCGCACTTTAAGAAGGTTTACCGCTTTATCGGGCGCGATACCCACAAGGCAATTGCGGACTACCTCTGTGTGCATGACGAGACTGTCGACGATTCCTCCACACTTGAGATATTCGACCCGGAGGCTACGTGGAAGCGCAAGGTCGTCTATGATTTTGAAGCGCGTGAGCTTCAGGTGCCGATCTATAAGGACGGAAAGCTTGTTTACAAGCGTCCCACTTTGGACGAGATACGCAAATACTGCGCAGAACAGATAGATACTCTCTGGGACGAGTACAAGCGCTTTGAGAACCCGCAGACCTACGCTGTAGACCTCTCGCAAAAGCTCTTTGACATCAAGCAGGGACTTTTGCATGATCAAGGAAACTAAAAAGAATGTCTTCTGGGAAAAATTGCAATAAAAAAGGCATGGCTCTTCGGCAAAGTCGCGAGCGAAGTATTGCGTCAACGCTAAAAATACTGCTTGCCGCCGTAATCATCCTCGTTCAGGTCGCGTTGATCGTTGTCCTTGCGGTATACCCCAGACGGTACGCGGTCATCGTCTGCTCAGCGCTATGGGTTGTTGGGTTTGCCGGCGCGGTGGCTATTTTCTGCTCGCGAGGCGGAGCGCATTACAAAACCACGTGGATAATGCTTTTTCTCGCTTTCCCGATAGCCGGCACAATACTCTACGCGCTCTGGGGCGGCGCAGCCCGGCGAAGAAAAACATATATCGCCCGCAAGGTGGAGGATCCCGAGAGTATGAGGATGCGGGACGAGCTGAACGCCGATAAGCTCGCAAAGGCTTCTCCGGGCTGGTCAAGAGTGATGAACAGCTTGAAGGTATGCGGTTTTCAGGTTTACCGAAATACACGGATAGTCTATTTCAACGAGGGCAAAGCGCTTCTTGAGGATATTCTCGACCGATGCCGGAGGGCCGAACGCTTCATATTCCTTGAGTTTTACTTGTTTGCCGAGGGCAAGCTCGGGGACAGACTGACAGAGATCCTTTGTGAAAAAGCAAACGAGGGCGTTGAGGTCAAAATCGTATTTGACAGTTACGGAAGCCTGACGCGCCTGGGCGGAGAGACGGTCGTGAGGCTGCGTGAAGCCGGCGCTGAGGTCTTTGAATTCGGCCCGGTTCACAAATTTGTCAGCAAGCTTCGCCTGTCCTGCCGCGACCACAGAAGAATAGCCTGTATCGACGACTATGCTTTTACGGGAGGGACGGACGTCGCTGACGAATGCGCCAACATTACCACACGCTTCGGTTACCGGAAGGATTCGGGAATACGGCTCGAGGGCGAAGGCAGCTGGGCCTTTACTAAGAGCTTTCTTGAAACGATGTCTATCCTTGGCGGTTTGGCACGGCATGAGATGGATTATTACCATCCTCACGGCGACATTCGGACGGAGGGGTGGTGCCAGCCCTATACCGACGCTCTGCACGACGGCCGTGACGATCAGGCGGAGAACACCTTCCTTCAACTGATTACAAATGCAAAACGCTTTCTCTATATAACTACGCCGCATTTTGTCCCGGATGAAAGCATCGTGCGCGCACTTTGCATCGCGGGTGACGGCGGAGTCGATATAAGGCTCATGCTTCCGGGTATGCCCGATAGCAATTTCTCGGATCAAGTCGCGGAATCATACTTTGGTGAGCTGATTCAGCATGGCGTAAAGGTGTATCGCTATACACCCGGATTTCTGAATCAGAAGTGCGTTATGGTCGATCGGGAGATCGCGACTGTAGGCTCTGTGAACATCGATTACCGCAGCTTTGAATTGGATCGTGAATGCGGAGCTGTTGTCTACGGCTGCCCGATGATCGAGGAGCTTCTGGAGGATATGGACGATCTGGTTGAAAAAAGCCATCAGGTCACATTGGATGAGTGGAGCGAGCGAAAGTTGAGCAGAAAAGTGATTGAGCCCTTACTTCGGCTGCTTGCCATCTGGTTATAGGAATTAAAGCAACAATTTATTCAAACAGGAGGATAAAATGAAAGCACCTTTTTCACCCTATCTTGACAGGATCACACCGGCGCTTCGCACGATCGTCGACGACCTCGAAAGAGACTACGACTATGTCAGCGTGCTGTCGACAGACTCCGCGGGCTTCAACCTCGGCGTTTCGCAGCACAGTAAAGCCGTATCGAACACCAATCTTACCACGGAACGCGGCACTGTTGTCCGCGTGTGCCGCAACGGGCTTTACAGTGAGTACTCATTCAACGAGCTTGACCCGGATGATACAAAAAGCGTGCTCTCTGAGATGCGCCTGTCGCTTGACAAACAGTTGAAGCTGCTTGAACGCACAGGCAGCGAGGTTTTCGTTACCGGAAAGCTAAGCGACGAGCCACTCGAGCTTTTGGTTGAAAAGGAGACGGAGCAGCTTCCGGAAAAGCTTGACCTCAGCGCGCTGGTCGAGAAGTTTACCGCGCTTTCCGACGAGGGAATGAATACCATACCCGGCGCGCTCGACTGTGGGATAAGAGCCAGCTCGACGCATATTTCAAAGCTGTTCCTGACGCCAAAACGCTATCTGCGCCAAAGCTATGTATACACCGAGGGAGTTGCGTTTTCCTATGCACCGAATCCCGAGGGAGAGCTGCGCACTACCTATGAGGGCGTTTCAGGCTGCTGCGGTCCCGAGATACTGGACGGACTTCGGGAAAAGCTTGCCGAAATGCCGCAGATCATGCGCGACGTAGTAGGCGCGGAGAAGATCGTTCCGGGGGAGTATGATATCATTGCCGACCCGACTGTGACCGGGCTGATTGCGCATGAGGCGTTTGGCCACGGAGTAGAGATGGATATGTTTGTCAAGGGCCGCGCGCTTGGCGCCGAGTACATCGACAAGCGAGTCGGCAGCGACATGGTCACGATGCACGAGGGTGCGAAGTGCGAGGAGAGCGTAACCGCCTATGCGTTTGACGACGAGGGCGTGCTTGCCGGCGACGTGACCGAGATCGACCACGGCATTCTCAAGACCGGCATCTGCGACGCGCTCGCGGCGCTGCGACTCGGTGTGAACCCGACGGGCAACGGCAAACGGGAGAATTTCGCGCACAAGGCTTATACCAGAATGACAAACACGGTTTTCGATTCGGGAAAAGATACGCTTGACGATATGATCGCCTCGATCAAGCATGGATATCTTCTTCGAGGCATGCAAAGCGGCATGGAGGATCCAAAGCACTGGGGCATCCAGTGCATCCTTGACCGCGGCTATGAGATCGTCGACGGAAAGCTCAGCGGCAAGGTCGTTTCTCCCGTCGTTATGACAGGCTATGTCCCTGATCTGCTTGGCTCGGTCTCGATGGCGAGCCCTGACCGCCGTGTCGAAGGAAACGGCGCTTGCGGCAAGGGACATAAGGAATGGGTCAAGGTCGCTGACGGCGGTCCGTATCTCAAGATGAAAGCGAGGCTTGGATGATGCTGAAGAGAATAAAGGATAAGCTTGCGGCGCTTGGCTGCGACGCATGGGAGATCACCGAATACAATAAGCGTGGTTGGGAGTTTTACTTCATCCGC
>JAFZQQ010000357.1 GCA_017620315.1 Oscillospiraceae bacterium
CAGGGCTACAACCTGATCCCGTCGCTCACGGCGGTGGAGAACGTGGAGCTGCCGCTCATCTATCAGGGCGTGTCGGCGTTCGACCGGCGCGACATGGCGATGGAGGCGCTCGAGCGCGTGGGGCTCGCCGAGCGCGCGAAGCACCTGCCCAGCGAGATGTCCGGCGGCCAGCAGCAGCGCGTCGCCATCGCGCGCGCCATCGCGGCGCACCCGCCGATCATCATGGCGGACGAGCCGACCGGCGCGCTGGACTCGAAGACCGGCCTTGAGGTTCTGGGCTTTTTGCAGCAGCTCAACCGCGAGGGCAGCACCATCCTGCTCATCACGCACGACAACGGTATCGCCGCGACCGCGCGCCGCATCGTCCGCCTCTCGGACGGCAGGATCATCGAGGATCATGAGCAGGAGGTCGACTGGGCATGATATACCGCGGAGGTGAACGAAAACAATGAAATTCGGTCAGGCGGTCAAAATGGCGGTCAAGTCCATCATATCGAAGAAGGGACGCTCTTTTTTGACCATGCTCGGCATCATCATCGGCATCGCCTCGGTCATGACCATCGTGGCGACCGTGGACGGCTATAACCGCAAGATGATGGAGGCGTTCGAGGCGCAGGGCACGAACAAGGTCACGGCCTATGTCTATCTCTATAACGGGGAGAGCTGCTTCGAGAAGATCTACAACTACTGTCAGGGCCTCGGCGACTTCATCGTCGGCGTCACGCCGAGCGCCGAGATCAACTGCACCCTCAAATACGGCGCGAAGGCGACAGACAAGCTCGACTGGGACAAGCGGCCGCGCGTGTGCCTGGGCAGCGATCAGTATTCGCTGTGCAGCAGCTTCAAGGTCGCGCGCGGGCGCGACCTCAGCCGGATCGACGTCGAGAACTACAACCAGGTGTGCGTGCTCGGCTCGCGCGCGGCAAGCACGCTGTTCGACTATGCCGACCCGCTGTATCAGAAGGTCATGTTCGACGGGGTGCCGTTCACGGTCATCGGCGTTTACGCCGAAAAGGACCCGAACAGCAACTACTCGATGGACAGCGTGGTCGTTATCCCCTACACCGCGAGCCGCTTTCTGCCGAACTCCACCGACAGCATGAGCGAGTGCATAGTCAAGGTCAAGGACTCGCAGTCCGTCAGCAAGGCGATCTCGACCCTGCAGGCGTACATCGATTCGCTCACCAAAAGCAACACGATCGGCTGGGGCTATGCCTACAGCGAGCAGCAGTGGCAGGAGGAGAGCAACAGCACGCTGACCATGATCTCGGTGGTGCTCGGCGGTATTGCGGGCATCTCGCTGCTCGTCGGCGGCATCGGCATCATGAACATCATGCTTGTCACCGTCACCGAGCGCACGCGCGAGATCGGCATCCGCCGCGCGATCGGGGCGGAGCGCGCGTCCATCGTGACGCAGTTTCTGGTCGAAGCGGCGATGATATGCGGCATCGGCGGCATCATCGGCATCGCGATCGGATATCTGGGCACAAACATCGCGGGCAAGCTGCTCTTTGAGGGCATGTCCCTGATCCCGTCGCCGCTGATCACTCTCGAGGCGTTCGCGTTCTCGGTCACGCTCGGGATCATCTTCGGCATGTATCCCGCGATCAAGGCCTCCGGCCTCCAGCCGGTGGTCGCCCTTCGCGCGGAATAAATCATTCAAAAGCTGCGAGGTTATGTGATATGAAAAAGATTTTCTCATTTGTTCTTGCTCTGGCGCTGGTCGTCGCGCTTGTGCCGGGGCGCGCGTCCGCGGAGAGTTATTTTACCGACGTTAATGACACGGAAACCGAGCGCAACGTCGAGGTGCTCAGGCTGCTCGGCATAGTCGGCGGCGACGGGACGGGCCTGTTCCACCCGGACGACAGCCTGACGCGCGCGGAATTCTGCAAGATGGCGATCCTGCTGCAAGGCCGCGGCGACGAGGCTGCGCGCTACGCCAGCCGGACGATCTTTCCGGATGTGCCGGCGTCGTACTGGGCGTGCGGCTACATCAACCTGGCCTCGCTGACGGCGGAGAAGCAGCCGGGGCTCATGCACGGCTTCCCGGACGGCACGTTCCTGCCGAAGAAGGAGATTACCTACGGCGAAGCGGTCACGGTGCTCATGCGTGTTCTGGGCTATTCCGACGCCGACACCAGCGGTATCTGGCCTCAGGGCTACCTCGACCTCGGCGCGACCGCGGGGCTCACGAAGGGACTTTCGCTCGGCGGCGGCGAGGCGATCACCCGCGCTCAGGCTGCGAAGCTCTTTGTCAACGCGCTCAGCGCGACAAAACAGGGCGGAGGCACGCTGAAAAAGCTGAGCGACGAGCTCCTTTTGATGACGATCGACCCCGTCAAGGGCGTGATGCGCACCACCGACGGCAAGACCGACGTCAAGGAGGTCGAGATGGCGTCCCCCGTGATGACCGCCGTTTTCGACGGGCTCAAGGGCCGCATCATCTACGACGAGAACGACAGGGCGGTCTCGTTTTTGCCGTCCCTTGTGCAGAACAGCAGCGGATCGTATGTGTCCGTCGATACCGGAGTCGCGCTCATTGTGACGGGCAGCAAGTCAACCGCCGGCTTTGACGTATTGACGGGCAACTCAAAGAACTACAGCATCATCCGCAACGGCGTCCGCGTGAGCTCTAAAGAGCTTCGACAGTTCGACATTGCGACCTATTCCCCGGAGAACAACGCCGTGTTCGTGTGCGACACGCGCATCAAGGTCCTGTATGAGAGCGCTATGCCCACGCCGAGAGATCCGCTGAGCATCCGCGCGCTTGACGGCACCGTATTTGAGATCATGCCCTCGGCGCGTGAAAATGTGGCGCAGTACCATCCCGGACAGACGATGATACTCATGCTGACAGCCGACGGAAGGATCGGCGCCGTGGCGAGCCCGGACGACGAGAACGTGAATGCCAATGCCCTCGGCTATGTCAACGCGGAGGGGAAGGTGACGCTGTTCTGCGGCTCCTGCCTTATTCCGCTTGCGTGCAAGGGCTCCGACAGGGCGGGCCGCGTCGTGAGCATTATGCAGGGCGAGAGCAAGACCATCTATCTCAACGAGCAGGTCAGCAATGTGGACGGCGCGCTGGACGTCGCGGAATGGACCGTCGGCAGCAAAAAGCTCGCCGAGGACGCCGTTATTATACGCGACGGCGTGCTCACAAGCATCTCGGAGCTTGAGGAGAGCCGCATAGAGAGAAGGAAGCTGCTGTACATGCACACGAACAGCAGCAATAAGGTAGATATGCTTGTCATCAGCGACGTGCGCACGGAGTACGTCGGTATCGTGAAGATCTGGGAGGTGCCGGATCCCAACGGTGAAACCGAGCAGAACTATATATCCTATGTCTCCATGCTCTACAGCGGCGGGGAAACGAATGAGCGTCGCCTGACGTTCAAAGCGAGGACCGGCGACTACGCCCTCTTCAAGATAGACAGCGAGGGCAACTTCTATGGCTACGACCGGCTCAACGAGCTCGGCGGCAGGACGGAGACCGCGGTGTGGATCGGCACGGGCGCCGTGAACTTCGGCGGGCGCACCTACACGATCGACCCCGACGTCGCGTGCTACAACGC
This sequence comes from Oscillospiraceae bacterium, assembly GCA_017620315.1. GTDB lineage: Bacteria > Bacillota > Clostridia > Oscillospirales > Oscillospiraceae > Hominicoprocola. The sequence continues at coordinate 3,573 of JAFZQQ010000357.1, forward strand.
TGACCAGAAGACCTGGTTCAACTCTCTGCAGGAGGCGCTTGAATACGCCGGGACGCTGAGACTGTTCGAGCTTGACGGAGTGATCCGCGCGATCGAGGTCAGATACTGAGCCGTATAGCGCGCGGGGGAGCATTGTCGGAAGAGAGGGAAAGGATTTGGGCGCTGAAACTTCAAAACAGGAGCTGCTGCGGGTCTATGAGAAATACCGCGGCAACAATCCGCGGTTGAAGCGGGAGCTGAAACGGCTCTTAAAAAAGGGAGAGGACACCAAGGATATCTTCCTGATCGGCGCCGTGAACTATTACCTTGCCCTGGTCAGCCACCGCCTCGGGCACAGGACGAGCATACTCTCCTATGCCATAAAAGCGGTGTCGATGCTCGACCAGACGACGGATTACGACCTGATCTCCAGAAGCTACAATCTTCTCGGCATCGGCTACATCGCGCAGGAGGACTATCAATCCGCACTCAACGCTTACCAGACCGCGTATCAGACGGTCTGCCGCCACAGAAACTGCACGGTCGGAAAGGACACCGTGCAGAACAATATCGCCGAGTGCTACTATCAGATCGGCGACTACAAGCGGAGCATACGCATCATGACGGGATGCTTCGAACTGGCGGAGAAAAACAAGGACAAGGATCCCGAGGGGCTGGCGATCTACGGCATCAACCTTTCGGACTGCTACGAGAGCGTCGGCGACTGCGCGAAGGCGGACGAGTATCTCGACGAGGTCGAAAGCGTGATAGACCGCGTGGAAAACAGCATCGTCACTGGAGCGTTCTATTCCCGCCGCGCCTGCGTTGCGTACAAGGCGGGTGACATGGAGAGGGGCACAAGGTACGCGGACAAGTGCATCGAGCTTGTAAAAAACGCCACGGACACCTATGAGCTCCACCGGGATTTTGAGAAGATCGCGCACGCTCAGATCCGCGCGGGTGAATACGACAGGGCGGATCAGTTCGCAGATATCCTGCTGCTCTACTCGGATCATACCGGCCACGTCCTTGATATGATCATCGCGTACCGCGTTCAGGCGGATTACTTTCAAACGATAGGCGATAACCGAAACGCTCTTGCCTATTATTCGCGTCTCAACGAGCTTTACGAGAAGCACCGCGTCGAGGAAAAGGCGATGCACCTTGCCACGCGGAAAAAGATCGAGGCGACCGAAAAAGCGGTCAAAAGCCTTATGCGCAAGATCAAGACCAGTCAGGAGAGCGCCGAGCGCGAACCGCTGACCGGACTTATGAACCGCACAGCCCTGCTCAAAACCGCGAGCGAGTTCGTCGAACGGGCGAAAAGGGAAAACAAGAAGCTCGGCGGTATCTTCGTGGATATCGACTTTTTCAAGCAGTACAACGACACCTACGGCCATTCAAAGGGAGACGAGGTCATCCGCGCGGTGGCGGACGCCTGCAGGAAGGAAAACAGCGCAAGCGTGCGTTTTGCGAGATACGGCGGCGACGAGTTCTTCGCGCTGACGCTCGGCCGCGGGGACGAGGCGCTGCAAAAGAGCGCCGCAAGGATCTGCGCCGCGCTTCGCGAGGCCGCGATCCCGCATGAAAAGAACCCGAAGGGACGTGTGACCTTGTCCGTGGGCGTCGCCAACATCACCTTGTCGGGCGGCGACGAGACGATACTCGACGTCATCAATTTCGCGGATAAGGCGGTCTATCAGGCAAAGGCGTCCGGCAAGGACACAATATATGTCTTCGAGCTCAACCGTTTTGACGAATCCGGCAGACGTTCTCCGTATTACCGGGTCGATTTCTGACGCTGCTCAGAGATTTTGATGTTGCATTTTTCATTTGCTTTGTTTATAATGGGTGAAAAGGAGGAGAAGGACTATGGATATTGACCCTATTTTTGCCGAAGCAATGCTGGATGAAATACAGGAGCTGCTTGAGGAGATGCTCGAAATGGCGTCGCGCGCGGTCGAGGACGATTGCACCGACGAGGAGCGCGACGATATGCAGGGCAGGCTCATTATCCTGCGCGAGCGTATCGACGAGACGGTCGACGCCTATGAGAAGATGGGCGATTACCGCGAGGCGCTCTATGCCGCATGGAAGGCCTCCGACGAGATACTCAAGAGCTTCAAAAGCTGACGCCGCAGCCGTGTAAGCCGCAAACCGATATTAAAAAAATGCCGCAGGGTCGCCTCCCTGCGGCATTCGTTCAAAGGGGGAGCATACCGTGCCGTTTCAGATCATCAGACAGGATATCACAAAGATGCAGTGCGACGCCATTGTGAACGCGGCGAACAACACTCTGTTGGGCGGCGGAGGCGTGGACGGAATGGTTCACCGCGCCGCCGGGCCGGAGCTGCTTGAGGAGTGCAGGACGCTCCACGGCTGCGAGACGGGAAAAGCGAAAATAACGAAGGGCTATCGCCTGAACGCGAGGTATATCATCCATACCGTGGGGCCGATATGGCGCGGGGGCGGCTACGGCGAGCATGAGCTGCTTGTCTCGTGCTATCGCACGTCGCTGGAGCTGGCTGCGGAGTATGGACTGGAGAGCGTGGCGTTCCCGCTCATTTCCTCCGGGATCTTCGGCTATCCCAAGGAGGAGGCTCTCAAGGTGGCGACCGAGACGATCTCCGAGTTCCTTGAGGAGCACGAGATGACGGTCTGGCTCACCGTCTACGGGAAAGACAGCTTTGCCATCAGCCAAAAGCTTTATGACGACGTGCAAAGCTTCATCGACGACAACTACGTCGAGCGGCACACCGACCCCGCGGATCGGGCGAGGACCGCGTCGCTTTATGATCTGCCGGCGGCGAACAGCATTACCGCGCGGCGCAGCGAGGAAAGAAGACCCGCGGAGAAAATCAACGCTTTCTTCGCGGCGGAAAGCTGCGAGGAGGCCTGCCTGTCCATACCGGTCTGCCGCCCGGAGGCGAAGATGAACGCCGCAAGTCTGGAGGACAGGCTCAGGACGCTTGATGAGAGCTTTTCCCAGATGCTGCTGCGCAAGATAGACGAGAGCGGGATGACGGACGCCCAGTGCTATAAAAGAGCGAATATCGACCGCAAGCTCTTTTCAAAGATACGCGGCGACGTCCACTACAAGCCCAGCAAGACTACGGCGCTCGCCTTCGCGGTCGCGCTGGAGCTGCCGCTGGACGAGACGAGAGAGCTGCTGATGAAGGCCGGCTATGCGCTATCTCACAGCAGCAAGCTCGACGTCATCGTCGAATACTTTATCAGCAAGAGGATGTACAACGTTATGGAGATCAACGAGACGCTGTTCGCGTTCGACCAGGCGCTGCTCGGTTCCGCGGGATAAACGACAGGCAAAATCGTCCGAATGGGTGATGCGCCGCGCCGGGACGGGTGATATAATCGACAAGGCTTATGCGAGAAAAATCAACATTGTTTGGGAGGATACAGCGTGAAGAATCTGAAAAAACTGGTGCTGCTGCACTCGAACGACATGCACGGAGACTTTCTGGCGGAGAATGTCGACGATAAGCTTGTGGGCGGCGTTTCGCTTCTTTCCGGCTATGTCAGCCGTACCCGGCAGGAGGAGCCCAACACTCTGTACTGCATAGCGGGCGATATGTTCCGCGGCAGCGTGATCGACCAGGAATTCCAGGGTCTTTCCACCATTGAGATCATGAACATGATCTCGCCGGATATCGTCACCCTCGGCAACCACGAGACCGATTACGGCGTGGCACACCTGCTGTTTTTGGAAAAGTGCGCCAAGTTCCCCATCGTCAACGCAAACCTCTATATCAGCACCAACCATGCGCATCTGTTCCGTCCGTACAAGGTACTCGAGGTGGACGGAATGAAGATCCTCTTCATCGGCAAACTGACCGAGGAGGTCATGGCACAGACAAAAAACGACGGCATGGTCGGCACCTTTGTCAGCGTCGAGGACGC
>JAFZQQ010000358.1 GCA_017620315.1 Oscillospiraceae bacterium
ATCATGGGCGAGCTGTCGCTGGGCCACGCCGGATTTATGGGCGTCGGCGCGTTCACGGGCATCATCGTCTCGCAGAGTCTTGCGTCGGCGGTGCCCTCCGCGGCGCTCCGGCTGCTTGCCGCGTTGCTTGTCGGCGCGATCTTCGCCGGCTTCTTCGGCTTTCTTATCGGCATTCCCGTGTTGCGGCTCCGCGGCGACTATCTTGCGATCGTAACGCTTGCCTTCGGCGAGATCATCAAGGAGCTTATCACCTGCCTTCTTGTCGGCGTCGACGAGAAGGGACTTCATATCATATTCAACTACAACGGCGTCAAGGGCGTTGAGGATCTGCGTCTTTCCGAGAAGGGTCAGGTCATCGTCAAGGGCGCCCAGGGCGCGACCGGCACCCAGACGATAGCAACGTTCGGCGCCGGCATGCTGCTCATTTTCGCGGTTCTTATCATCATCCTTCACCTGATCAACAGCCGCACCGGCCGCGCGATCATGGCGATACGCGACAACCGTATCGCCGCCGAGAGTGTCGGCATCGAGGTCACAAAGCACAAGATGATCGCTTTCGTCATGTCCGCCGCCATGGCGGGCGCGGCGGGCGCGCTCTACGGGCTCAACTATTCAAACCTCGTTGCCGCGAAATTCGACTTCAACACCTCGATACTCGTGCTGGTGTTCGTGGTGCTCGGCGGGCTTGGCAACATGCGCGGCTCCATCATTGCGGCGGTGCTGCTGTATGTTCTGCCGGAGGCGCTGCGCGGGATGCGCGACTATCGAATGCTGATCTACGCGGTGATCCTCATTGCGGTCATGCTTACGACAAACAGCCCCATAGCCAGGGGTTACTTTGAGCGAATGTGCCCGGCACGGAGAGGAGGCGCGCGGAATGAGTGAACAGAAAAAGCGCCCCGTCACCAAAATGGTGCCGTTCAGGACGCACGCCATCGTGCCCGACCGTGACGCTGACAAAAGCCCGATCCTCGAATGTCACCACCTGGGCATAGACTTCGGCGGACTCACCGCGGTCAACGATTTCAACCTGATTATCGGACGCACGGAGATCGCCGGGCTGATCGGGCCAAACGGCGCGGGCAAGACGACCGTGTTCAATCTGCTCACGAAGGTCTATCAGCCGACGCGCGGCACCATCCTGCTCGACGGACGCGACACCTCGCGAATGTCCACCTCGCAGATAAACCGCATGGGTATCGCGCGCACCTTCCAGAACATCCGCCTTTTTAAGGAGCTGTCGGTCATCGACAATGTGCTTGTGGGCCTGCATCACGAAATGGACTACCGTCTGCCCAGCGCGATATTCAGATTTCCGGACTACTGGCGCGGCGAGCGCATAGCCCACGAACGCGCGCGGGAGCTTTTGAGCATCTTCGACATGGAAAGCCTCGCGGAGGCCAAGGCGGGCTCGCTGCCCTACGGCGCGCAGAGGCGGCTTGAGATCGTCCGCGCGCTGGCGACGAATCCCAGTCTTCTGCTGCTCGACGAGCCCGCGGCGGGCATGAACCCCTCGGAGACCTCGGAGCTGATGGACAACATCGTCAAGATCCGCGACCTCTTCCAGATCGCCGTCATGCTCATTGAGCACGATATGAACCTGGTTATGGGCATCTGCGAGGGCATCTGTGTGCTCAACTTCGGCGAGGTCATTGCCAAGGGCTCTCCCGACGAGATCAAGAACGACCCCGTGGTCATCGAGGCGTACCTCGGCAAGAAGGACGGAAAGGAGGGGACGGCGTAAGATGGCGGAGCTTTTGAAGGTTGAGAACATCAACGTCTACTACGGCGCCATCCACGCGATCAAGGACGTCTCCTTCCACGTCGACGAGGGCGAGATCGTGACGCTCATCGGCGCGAACGGCGCGGGGAAATCCACCACGCTGAAAACCGTTTCGGCCCTTCTGCACAGCAAGACCGGCTCCATCACCTTCGCGGGAAAGAGCATTTCCGGCGTCGCGCCGCATAAGCTGGTTGAGCACGGGCTGGCGCACGTTCCGGAGGGGCGGCGCATATTCCTTCAGATGACGGTCGAGGAGAACCTCGAAATGGGCGCCTTCACCCGTCGCGGCGCCGGCGTCGCGGAGTCTATGGAGCAGGTCTTCGAGCAGTTCCCGCGTCTGCGGGAGCGGCGAATGCAGATCGCCGGAACGCTCTCCGGCGGCGAGCAGCAGATGCTCGCGATGGGACGCGCTCTTATGAGCAAGCCCCGTCTTCTGATGCTTGACGAGCCCTCTATGGGCCTTGCGCCCATACTTGTTGAACAGATTTTTGATATCATAAGTGCGCTGCACAAGGCGGGAACGACGATCCTTCTTGTCGAACAGAATGCGCAGATGGCGCTTTCGGTAGCGGATCGCGCCTATGTCCTTGAAACGGGGAAAATATCGATCACAGGCACCGGCGCGGAGCTCCTGCAGAGCGACGCGGTCAAAAAAGCGTATCTCGGCGGTTGACGCCGTGCGTGAAAAAGAAAGGAAAAATGATATGAAAAAGCATATATCTCTCATACTTGCACTCGTACTGGTACTCGCCCTTGCAGGCTGCGGCGGCGGAAAGAGCAAGAGCATCACCATAGCCGTTCCGAACGACACCACCAACGAGGCGCGCGCCCTCATGCTGCTGGAAAGCCTCGGCTATATCAAGCTCAAGGAAGGCGCGGGCATCACCGCGACCAAGCTCGACATCGTCGAGAACCCGCACAACATCGAGATCAACGAGATCGAGGCGGCGCAGCTTCCCAACGTCCTCAAGGATGTGGACTATGCCGTTATCAACTCCAACTACGCTCTTGACGGCGGGCTGAACCCCGCCAAGGATTCGCTGGGCATCGAGGGCTCCTTCTCGGCCTACGGCAACATCCTCTGCGTCAAGCAGGGACGCGAGAACGAGCCGGTCATCCGTGCGCTGCTTGCCGCTCTTGAGAGCAAGCAGGTCGCGGACTACATAGCAAGCAAGTACGACGGCGCGGTCATATCCGTCGTCGACGCCCCGACCGACGGCTATGACGCAAGCATCGACTACGCCGCGCTCAACGGAGCGAAGGTCTCCGTCGCGGCGACGCCGACGCCCCACGCCGAAATACTCAACGACGTCGTCAAGGATATTCTCGCTGCGAAGGGCATCACCCTCGACGTCAAGGAGTTCACCGATTACGTTCAGCCCAACAACGTCGTCGAAAGCGGTGAGATCGACGCCAACTATTTCCAGCATGTCCCCTATCTGGACGACTTTAACGCACAGAACGGCACCCATGTCGTCAGCATCGGCGCCGTCCACGTTGAGCCGATGGGGCTCTACGGCGGCAAGCAGTCCAGCCTTGACGCGCTTAAGTAAATTCAAAAAAGAGGCTTTGCCTCTTTTTGAGAAGGTTTCGCTCCGTTTCCCGCGCGCCTTTGGCGCGCGGGAACTCCGCGTAAAGAGTTTTTTCCACCGCACTTACTTTTCGCCGTCGCGAAAAGTCGCTGGAAAAAACGATTTTGATTCATTTGCCGCCTGCGGGCGGCAAATTATTCCGGGCGAGTTGAGGTAACAGGCAATGATAGAGATAAAAAACCTTTCAAAGACCTTCCGCACGGCGGAGGGCGAGGTCGCGGCGCTGCGCGACGTGTCGCTCACGATACCCGACGGCGACATTTTCGGCGTTATCGGCATGTCCGGCGCGGGCAAATCCACGCTCGTGCGCTGCATCAATATGCTCGAGCGCCCGAACAGCGGCTCCGTGCTTGTCGACGGG
>JAFZQQ010000359.1 GCA_017620315.1 Oscillospiraceae bacterium
GGCTTGCTCTTGTCAGCGAGAACGGCGATGAGATCTATTCGCGCACCGTCAATTTTGACGACCCCGCGATAGCTGTCGGAGCGCAGACCGCCGCGGTCTACGACGTGGGCGGCAAGGAGCTGTATGTGATTGGCTCGAAGGGACTGCTGCGCGATATGAGCGGCGAGAGCGGGAACGGTGTGCTGTCGGTATCGCTCAACGCCTCCGACTATATGGCGGTCACTACGCTCCAAAGCGGCTGCCGCGCCTCGGTAACAGCCTATGACGCCTCGGGCGCGCCGGTATTCACGTTCCGTTCCTCCGAGCACTATGTTTCGGACGCCTGCGTGCTGAGCGACAACAGGCACCTTGCAGCTGTGACGCTTGGGGAGGAAGACGGCATTTTTGCAAGCGTGGTCTCTTTTTACTCCTTCGACAGTGAGAAGGTACTCAGCACGACTACGCTTGCGGGTTCGGTGGTGCTGCGGCTTGAGAACTTCGGGGGAAAGCTCGCGGTGTTCGAGGACAACAGGCTCACCGTCTTTGATGCGGAGGGAGCGCTTGCGGGCAGCTGCCGGTACAGCTACCCCTATCTGAAGGGACGCTCGGTCGGCGGAGGCAGTTGCCTTGCGCTGCTGCTCTCGCGCTACCGCTCGGGCGCATCGTCACGCATTGTTACGGTCAACTCGGATGGCGAAATACTCGGCACGCTGGATGAGCGCCGCGAAATACTCGACGTCTCCGCCGCGGAACGCTATGTCGCCGTGCTCTATGCGGACAGCCTGACGGTCTACACCCCGCAGCTTGAGGAATACGCCACGCTGTCCGATACGGGCTACGCAAAGAAGGCGATCATGTGCTCCGACGGCTCCGTGCTGCTGTTGGGCTCCACCCGCGCGTGGAGGTATGTGCCGTAGCGCACTGCAATTATGAACGTTCCGTAAATATCCTTCCATAGCAATGATATGTACTTGAAAAAAGGTGGGAAACGTGGATAATGTTATTATCGTCGACGGCGTTATTGCCGTCGTATTGATTGCCGGCGCGATCATCGGGGCAATGCGCGGGCTTATAAAGAGCCTTGCGGGACTCACGGTGCTGATCGTCGCCCTGCTCGTGTCGGTGAAGCTTGCCGACATCCTCGCCGATCCCATAACCGATCAGCTGACCCCGAAGATCGAGCAGACGCTGGTGAAAAAATTCACCGAAGCGGTGGAGGGCAACGGCGAGAGCGGCGGTGTTGCAGAGCTGATGGAAAAATACGGCTTTCCGGAGGAAACCGCGAGGTCGCTGCTGGAGCCGCTGGAGAAGGCCCTCAAGGGCAAATCGGAGACGCCCGGGCAGAGCCTGGTGGACAGGTTCCATGACGGCCTTGACGATTGCCTGCGCCAGATCGTCCGCGGAATGGTGCACACAGTCATCCTGCTTGTGAGTTATCTGCTGACGACGCTGCTGCTTAAAATAGCGGTGGGAGCGCTTGACCTGGTGTTCGACCTTCCCGGACTGAGCGCCGTAAACGCAATAGGCGGCGCGGTGTTCGGCCTCTTGGAGGCGGTTCTCATTGTCTGCGCGCTTGTTTTTGCGGTGACGAGCCTGAATATCAAGGGCCTTGAGAACATCCCGCAGGACAAGGGACTGATCTATTACTTCATCAAATTCATGCCATTTGAATGACATCTTTCACGTTTCCGCAGGAAACGCTTATCCAACGGAGGTTTTACCTGATATGCAGCCACAACTTTGTTCCAGATGCAAAAAGAACGTAGCCGTTGTCTTCCTCACACGCATGGAGAACGGCAAGAATATCAACGAGGGCCTTTGCCTCAAGTGCGCGAAGAACGCCGGACTCTCGCAGGTCGACGAGGTGATGCGCCGTATGGGCATCACCGACGAGGATCTCGACGCCATTTCAAATGAGATGCTCGGAGCCTTCGGCGGCGCGGAAAACCTTGAGGAGATCGAGCAGCCGGACGACATGACCGACGATGAGGAGGAGGGCAAGACCGCAACCTTCCCCTTCCTGAACCGTCTTTTCGGAGGCCCGCCCGCACCGATGCCGGAGAGCGGCCAGAGCGGCGAGGGAAGCGAACAGCAGCAGCGTACGCCGCGAGGCGAAAAGAAGAACGAGAAAAAGCATAAGTTTCTCGACAGCTACTGCATCAACCTCTCCGCGCGCGCCCGCAAGGGCGAGCTGGACGCAGTCATCGGACGCGCCGAGGAGATCGAGCGCGTGGTGCAGATCCTCAACCGCCGCCAGAAAAACAATCCCTGCCTTATCGGCGAGCCGGGCGTGGGCAAAACCGCGATAGCCGAGGGCCTTGCCCAGCGCATTGCGGCGGGCGAGGTGCCCTTCAAGCTCAGCTCGAAAGAGGTATATCTGCTCGACCTGACTGCGCTGGTCGCGGGAACGCAGTTCCGCGGACAGTTTGAAAGCCGCATGAAGGGGCTTATTGAGGAGATACGCAAAACCGGCAACGTCATTCTTGTCATCGACGAGGTGCACAATATTGTCGGCGCCGGCGACGCCGAGGGCAGCATGAACGCCGCGAACATCCTCAAGCCCGCGCTCTCGCGCGGCGAGATAC
>JAFZQQ010000360.1 GCA_017620315.1 Oscillospiraceae bacterium
GGCAAAGGCGATGGAAGCCGCCGGCAACGCGGGAGATGCCGCGCTGATCGACGAAAAGACGCCGGAGCTTTTGGAGCTGTACCGCAGCTATACGGAAAAGCTGAAACCGCTCTTTGACAGCGCAGAGGATGAGAACCTTCCACTAATCGGCGAAGACGAGTTGAAGGCCGTCTACGCTGCGATCACCGAGTGCGCCGCCATGATGGACTACGACATGACGGAGTCGGCGCTTGATTCACTGGGGGGCTACCGTCTGCCCCCGGAGGACGCAAAGCGCATGGAGGATATCCGAAGCGCGATGCTGGAGCTCGACTGGGAGCGCGTTACCGCGCTTTGTATAAACTGAAGAACATGGATGGAGGATCAGTATGGAAACAAAAAAGGTCATGTTTATCAGCTCAAAGGAGACCCTGATCACAAACGGCTTGATGAACAAGCTTCGCGGAGCGGGACTGGAGCCCTATTACGTATATAACGTGGAGCAGCTTGTCGCGCATTCGGAGGAAGACCACTGCGCTGTCATTTATTATTTGGATGACGATGTGGCTGAGCTCTCGGAGCTTCATACCACTCTGGACGAGCTGTGCGCGGAATACGGAAAAAAGGTCGTCTGCGTTGGCTCACAGGCTCAATATGACGCCTTTTTGACCGACTTCACGTCTACGCGTGTGGCGGGCTTTTTCGAGCGGCCGCTGAATATGGAGCGGTTTTTGAAGTGCGTGCTGGAAGGGCCGGGCAACGCGAACCGCAAGAAGCGCATTCTGATCGTGGACGACGACATGCGCCAGCGTCAGCTTGTCCGCGAATGGCTCAAGGGAACATACGACGTGTCCATGGCGAACGGCGGCCCGCAGGCGATCGCGGTGCTTTCGGCGCAGGACTGCGACCTGGTGCTTCTGGATTATGAAATGCCCATTGTGTCCGGGCCGCAGGTGATGGAGATGATCCGCTCCCTGCCGCAGGGCAAGGATATGCCCGTTGTATTTCTGACCGGCAAGAACGATGAGGCAAGCATTCGCAGCGTGATGGAGCTGCACCCGGCAGGGTATCTGCTCAAGACCGTCGGCGAGGCGGATCTGCTCAAGAAGGTGGAGGACGTTCTCGCCAAAACGTAAAAGCCGCAAATAGGAAAATACTGAGAAAGCAGTCCTGCCACACAACGCAGGCGGTGAGAACACCTTTCACAAGAAAGCCCGAACGGGTATAAATAATTATAGACAGAATCAAATAACACCCTGTCGGGTATAATGCTATGAAGAATTGTTGACATTATACCCGATGGGGTGCATATTTGATATATGAACACAATAGCTGAATTTGTAAAACAGAAAAGAAAAGAAGCAGGTCTCACGCAGGAGGAGTTTGCGCTCCGCTCCGGGCTGGGGCTTCGGTTTGTGCGCGAACTGGAGCAGGGCAAGAAGACCGTGCGCATGGACAAGGTCAATCAGGCGCTTGCCATGTTCGGCATGGAGGCTGTGCCGGGGAGGAGAAGCAGCGATGAATGACGCATACAGAACCGAATGAAGGACAGTCTGCTCGCCATGTGCGCGGACTCGTATTTGCCGGATAATATGAAAACCGCGTTGGCGGAGCTGATCGCGGAGCGATTGGCATAAAAGAGAACATGATCTGCGAAAGCATTTCGTACAACCGGAGCAACGCTGCGGCCTCGGGTTGGCCGGGATGCTTTCGCTGTAATTGCCTTCAAGGAGAAAAGAGAATGAACAGAATGAAGCAAACGGAAGCCAAACAGCAATACTAAAGTCGGGATGGAAAGAAAAACATTTCATCGCCTCGTTGCGGCGGGATTTATCAAGACATACGCCAACGCGGGAAAAGGCAACACTTCTGCGCGCCGCGGCACGATAAAAATACGTCCGGCGGTTTGGATTCTGCACCATCACGCAGCAATCGGACAAGACCCATCCGGCGCCGTTTTTGAGCCTGCCCCAGCCGGAGATCGAGCCCTTGCCGGGGTGCATCTCAACGACGGTAAATACGCCTGCAACGGTGAAGCGTCCCACAGCGCGGCAGCTTTTCCACCGTGACAAGCTCCGCGGGCGTGCTGTTCGGAAAACAGGACAGCGGAAAATGATATGTTGCATATTGCCGAATTGTGATGTATTATTTGTGGTAAAATTACGTAAAGGCGGACACGCTCCCGATGACGGGCAGCGTCAATTATAGGGACATAAGAAGGAGGCAGCATGAGAAAGACGGAGAGGTTCCATACGGACAACTCGGGGTTTACGCAGGCTATGGAGTTTGTCGAACGGTTTCTTAAAGAATGCAGGGTCAAGAAAAAGACGCAAATCAACGCTATGCTGGTCGTGGAAGAAGCTCTCGGCAGCCTGATAGAGCACCGCAAAGACGACGATGTGCGCATACACGTCCATTCGTGGCTCGGCACGGTCACGATAGAACTCTCAAATAAAGGCGAGCAGTTCTCGCTGACCGAGAACATGAAATCCGCCGTATTGCCGAAAGATGACGAGATGGACGCCTGCACGCAGGACGTGCTGAGAAATATCCTGCTGCGCGCCATGACAGACGACCTGAAATACCGGCACAGGGGCGGCACCAATTATGTTCGGGTGACGCTGATAAGATCCAAGCATGCCTTCCTTTGGCAGACTCTGGGCGCAATGCTGGCTGCGATCGTGCTCGGACTGGTTTTATCCGATGCAGCGCCCGTTTCCTTCAACGCCGCTTTGAACGCAAATCTTTTATTACCCATCAAGACGATGTATCTGAATGCGCTGAAGATGGTGGTCGCGCCGGTCGTCTTTTTTTCCATTGTATCCTGCATTGTACAGTTTTCCGACTTGTCAGACATCGGCCGAATTGGCGGAAAGACCCTGGCAATGTATTTCTGTACAACGTTGATCGCGGTGGGCGTGGGCATCGGTTCATACTATCTGTTTCAACCGGGCGGCGCGAACCTGACGGAGTTGGCGCAGGACGCTTCCTCCATCACATCCAAAACGGTGAACGTCTCGATCAAGGACACCATTGTCGGCATCGTACCGTCCAACTTTCTCAGCCCTTTTCTGGAGTCCAATATGCTCCAGTTGATCTTTCTGGCAATCGTCTGCGGCGTCGCGGCGGGATTGATCGGAAAATACTCTGAAATGCTGAAGGATTTCTTTCAGGCGTGCAACGATTTGTTTTTGAAGATCACGACCATTTTTATCCGGGTCATGCCAATCGCGGTGTTTTGCTCCATCACTTCAATGATGCTGACAATGGGATCGACCTCTATACTTGCCCTGTTGGGCATGTTTGGAACCTTCCTGTTTGGACTTGTTTGCATGATGACGGTTTATTGCCTGATGATGCTGGTGCTGGCCCGGCTGAATCCACTGCACTTTTTGAGGAAGTACGCACCCGTGATGCTGCAGGTGTTTTCTATGGCGTCAAGCAACGCATCCATACCGGTTAATATGGAGGCGTGTGAAAAGAAGCTGGGCATTTCGGGGAGAGTATTCTCATTGTCGATACCGCTGGGAGCGACTCTCAACATGGACGGTACCTGTATCCATCTGGCGGTGTTTGCGCTGGCATTGGCAAAGGTGTACGGCGTTCCCATCAGCGGCGGCGTGCTGATGTCCATGATCATATCCATCATCGTGCTGTCAATGGGCGCGCCCGGTATTCCGGGTTCCGGTCTCATTTGCCTCTCGGTATTGCTGACGCAGTTGAATGTACCCGTGGAAGCCATCGGCCTGGTCATGGGCATCGATACCCTTACCGGCATGTTTCGCTGCATGAGCAACTGCCTTGGAGACGTGGCGGTAACCGCCATCGTCGCCAGGAGCGAGGGTCAGATGAACATGGAGGTTTACCGCGGCGGAAATAGCTGAAAAACCGGCGGATACGGGCGTAACGAAAGCCGTTGGCGGCTGGGGGAAGGGGAAGTACCAATTCAAGCGGATTGATTGACATAATACCAGAGACGTCCGTTGATGTGCTCCCTCTATGAGAGACAGTAAAAAACAAGCATGAATGAGAAGGGCCTGATGGTCGCCGACCTGATGGCGGGCGACAAGGAGGAAACACACCAGCGCAACGACAAGCCCAATCTGACGACCACAGCCGCCATCCGACTCCTGCTGGACCGTGCGTCAAGCGTGGACGAGGCTGTCGCGCTGATGGGGCAGTACGATATGAACTCCGAGCTCAAATCGGCGCACCATCTTTCCGTCGCGGACGCGAACGGCAAAAGCGTGGTCGTGGAGTATGTGGACGGAGGGATGCTTGTCACCGAAACAAAGGTGGTCACCAACTACTACATCGGCGACTGCGCCAAACGGGGCGTCGGGAGCGAGCAGTCACACCTGCGGTTTGACACGCTTGACGCCTTCGACGGCGTCGCGGACGCGGAAACGGTCAGAAATTTGCTGGAAACTGTGGCGCAAAAGAACTATCCGCAGACGGACGGCAGCTATGAAAAGACCA
>JAFZQQ010000361.1 GCA_017620315.1 Oscillospiraceae bacterium
ATCCCTCCATACGTGTTTGCACGCGCCCGAAAAACGTCCGTTCCGAAAGCGTCCCCTCGGCGGCATATAAACCGGGCGGCGGCGACCCGCCCTCTGCGGCAAAAATCTGACGTCTTCGTTTTGCTTGGCTATAAATTAGCATAATCGGACAGCGTTAGCAAGCAGAAAAATGTCGAATGAAACAAGAATCGTTCGACCAAATTCGACATTTGATTTACATAACACATTTCCCGTCATAAATTGCGCTATATCTTGTATAATCAGCATATTTCAAACACAACCGTCAATATTTTGCAAAATATTATTTCTCTGCCGCAAGCTGTCAAATATTGCCATCAGCATTTTTATAACTTTTTTCTCAAATTTGCTTTTGAGCCGGAGCATACCGCATGTATACAGACGCCCTCACAGAAAAGCGGCGCTTCCATTTATAAAAGAGTTGACAGGCTGCGGATAAAACCTCAGTTTTAATCTGGACAATACGGTTTTATTGCGCTATAATATTACAGTAATTTAATAAAGCGCGCAAAACAGTGAATATCAAAACGAGGAGGGATCATAATGAGTATTATCAGTCTCAATATGTATCAGGCGATCGCGGTCGCGGCGGTCATGCTCGTCCTCGGGCAGCTGCTGGTGAACAAGATCGGGTTTCTCAGGCGCTACTGCATACCCGCCCCAGTCGTGGGCGGCCTGATCTTCGCGATCCTGCACACCGTAGTGCGAGGCATGGGCATCCTTGAATTTGAAATGGACACCACGCTCCAAACCGTTTTTATGACCGCGTTCTTCTGCACGGTGGGCTTTCTTGCGGCATTTTCCATGCTCAAGAAGGGCGGCGTCGGCGTTATCAAGTTTCTTGTTCTTGCGATCGTCATGGTGACCCTGCAGGACGTTGTCGGCGGTTTTGGCGCGAAGCTTTTCGGGCTGGATGGGCGGCTGGGCCTTGCCATGGGCTCGATCCCGCTGGTCGGCGGGCATGGTACGTCTGCATCCTGGGGCCAGACCCTGGAGGATATGGGCGTGAGCGGAGCGATGACGGTCGCCGTCGCCTCAGCGACCTACGGGCTGATAGCCGGCTGCGTGATCGGCGGGCCGATCGCCTCGTCGAAGATACGCAAGCTCGGTCTCAAGTCCCGCGGCATCAACGAGGCCGGAACGACCGGCCCGGAGATCGTCGAGGTCGAAAAGGACACGGACACCGGCGCTCTGGATGAGGCAAAGATGCTCTCCGCCGCGATCTATATCGTGATCGCCGTCGGTATAGGAACGCTGATCTCCGCGTTGATCGGCAAGGTTTTGACCATGCCCCCCTACATCGGCGCGATGATCGCCGCGGCTGTCATCCGCAACGTGGCGGACGGGAGAAAGATAGAACTGCCGATGTCCGAGATCACTTCGATTGGAAACGTGTGCCTGTCGCTGTTTCTCGCGCTGGCGATGATAAACCTCAAGCTATGGCAGCTCGTCGATCTGGCTCTTCCGATGATTGTGCTGCTGCTGGTGCAGACGGCGCTGATGTTCTTCTATGCGTCTTTCGTCGTCTTCCCAGTCATGGGAAAGGACTACGACGCGGCAACGATGTCCTCCGGTTTCTGCGGCTTCGGCATGGGCGCGACGCCCAACGCGATGGCGAATATGCAGGCGGTGACGAAGCTCTACGGCCCGGCGCCCGTGGCGTTCATGATCGTGCCGCTGGTGGGTTCGCTGTTCATTGATTTCTTCAACGCGGCGATCATCACATTCTTCGCAAATATCCTCGCATAAGGTTCTGTGTTTCGATATAAAGGCCCCGCGGGTCGGGCGCAAACGCGCTGTCGACCCGCGGGGCCCTGTTTCTTTATTTCACCATTTATCCTGCCAAAATCGCTGCCACCCCGTCTTCGGCGTGCAATGGGCGGCGAACGTCCTGTGCCGTTCCAGCTCCGCCTCGCTCGGCTGGATCAGCGCGAAAAACGTCCGCTCATACAGTGCGACCATTTCCTTTGCCTCGGCCTCGTCCTCCGGGAAATACCATGGAAGCCGCGCGAAATACTGTCTCAGCGATTCCTCGCTCCGGCGTGGGTAGCCTATGCCTCGAAGGTCGCGCAGCAATCGCTCCAGGTCGAGCCGAAGCTTTGTCGCGCAGTCCGCCTTCACATAGCGCCGTCTTCGGCTCGCGCGGATCATCAGCGGTACCGTCAGCAGCACCGCAAACAGCACAACCGGTATCAGCGCCGGCAGCCTTCTTCGCTCTGTGGGCACGGTCTTGCGATCGGGCTCAGGTTCCGGTTCCTGTATTGGCACCGGTTCCGACTCGGGTTCGTCCGCAGCGCCTGGATGAACTTCCGGGGTCTGCGGTTCCTCGCCGGTTTCTTCGTGGTCGGGCACGGCGTCGTTCGGAACAGCTTCCGCATCGGTTCCGTCAACGTCCGCCTCGTCCAGCTCGGCGGCGGTCAGCCAGCTGTCGCTGCCGCAGCTGAAGCCCGGCGTCGCCTCGACCGTCACCCAGCCGTAGCCTTTGATATAGCCCTCGCACCATGCGTGCGCATTATCCGCTCCGAGCTTTGTGAACATCTCCCCCGCAAGCTCTCCCCTGTAGCCCTGCACATAGCGGGCGGGTATGCCGACGCTGCGCGCGAGCAGCGTGGCGGCGGTTGCGTACCATGCGCAGTAGCCCTCGCGCTCTTTAAAAAGCAGCCAGTCCAGAAAATTCTCGTTCTCCGGCGGCTCCTCGGAGCTGAACTCATAGCTGTAGTTTTCCCGCAGATACGCGGCAATGGCGCTGAGCTTATCATAGTCGCCTTCGCAGCCCGCGGTGATCTCCGCGGCAAGAGCCCGCGCACGGTCGGATACGTCCCCGGCGTCAAGATAAGCTGTGTTGATCAGCCTTGCGCGCGCGGCAAGGGTCTTTTCCATGTTTATGTCGCCCCAGAGGTCGAGATGGAACCCGCCCCGCAAGTCACTCGCAACATTGAATCAGAACGGCCCACCCGCGTCCTCATTGTACGCAGTGCCCTCTGATGCCGCGATCAGCACGTCGAGAGTTCTGCTGTTTGGCTCCAGATAGCTGACAGAGTACCACGTTTCGTTCTGCTGAACATAGTCGAACATACTGCCTGTCGGAGCGTCCGAATACGGGAACCTGTCCTCGTCGGTTTCGATATGCGTCATGTTCATGACCTGGAACATCGTGCGCACATTCATGTTGTAATAGCTCAAATAGACGCTGTTTGACCTGAAATAGTCGTCAAACCCGGCGTCCACATCCTCTGCGCTCAGCAGCCGCCAGAGCGCGTAGACATGCTCGGCGGTATCGAGGCGGCAGTTGAGCAGTTCGGTTGTCTCCGGTTTGAGCGTGGAGCTCCAGCCGTGCCCGTCAAAGTGGTCCCAGGCATTTCCGAAGAGATAGACCGCCTCGTCCGACGCGGTCTGCGGCCAGGCGTAGACGATGCCCGGTCCGCCCTTCCCCGACGTTCCTCCGAGGCCCGCCTCGTCAGAGACGCCCTTGAAGCTCACATCGAACTGCCGCTCTCCCCTGCGCCGATAGCGCAGAGCGGTATCCATATCATATCGGAGCTGCTCCACAGCCTCCGCGAGATTTTGAAGCATCGGAT
>JAFZQQ010000362.1 GCA_017620315.1 Oscillospiraceae bacterium
CTTGCCGAGGGAATCCAGCTTGACGGCCTTTGAGTCGTCTATCGTGATATAGGCGCTGCTCGATTTCCCCGTTTCGACCGTATAGCCGTTGTATAGGCGCATATCGTCGCGGACGGTCTTTTCCTTGCCGCTCGCGTCCTTTACGGTGACGCTGCCCTCTGCGGTCGAAAGGCGCAGCGTCGAGCCCGAGGCGTCGTCCGCCGCCAGCGCGGGTTCGACGAGCGAGAGTGCCATCGTCAGCACAAGCAGCAGCGTCAGGATCCTCTTTGCTTTTGCTTTCATGCGGTCTTTTCCTCCCATGCCTTACTTTCTTCAAACAGCGTCAGCAGCTCGCCGTCGACGCCGCCCTCATTGACCATGCTGTGCAGTATCCCGAGCGCCTTCTCGACAGGCATCGCGGGCTTGTAGGGACGGTCGCGCGCGGTCAGCGCGTCGAAGACGTCCAGTATCGTCAAAAGCCGCACCTCGCGGGGTATGCTCTCCGCCGTGATGTGGTTCGGATAGCCCCGCCCGTTCATAAGCTCGTGGTGCATCGCCGCCCAGCGCGGCGTTTCGGCGTACATCTTCGGGAAGTCCACATGCTCCAGGATCCGTCCCGTGACGACGACGTGGCTCTCCATCACGCCGCGCTCCTCTGCGGTGAGCGTTCCCTTGCGGACGCTCAGGCAGACGTGCTCCTCGGGCGTTATCCACGGCTTTTCCGCGCCGTCCTCGTCGATATACGTTCTCGCGGCAAGCTCGTCCACCGCCGCAAGATCCTCATCCGGCAGAAAGCCCGCGCGGTTGATCCTCTCGATAAAGGCAAGCGTCTCGTTCCGCTTTTCGTTGCGGCGCTCAAGCTCCTGCGCGTCGATGCGCCCCTCCAGGGCGGCGACGCGGTCGAGCAGCGCGATCACATGAAAACGCGCCTTCACATCCTCCAGCTTCGAGCCCAGGCGGCTCTCCTTGTCCATGACCTCAAGCGGCACGACCAGCTTGCCGACGTCGTGCAGCCAGACGCTCAAAAGGAAGGTGCGCCGCTTGTCCGCGTCGAATCTCCACTCGTTCCCCGTCTCGTCCAGCCAGTCGAGGAACCTCGCGCCGTAGCGCACCATGTTGCGCGTGTGGTTGGCATTGTAGGGCGTGCGCTCGTCGATCGCGGTTGAAAGCGCGCCGACAAGCGAGTCCAGCAGCGACGTGATCTGCTCGGAGTATTTCATGTTGGTGATGCTGATAGCGGCCTGAGAGGAGATCGCGCTGATCAGCAGCTCGATCTCCGGGTCAAACGGGACTGTGTTCCCGTCCTTGTCCATCGCGTTGATAAGCTGCGCCACGCCGATCAGCTCGCCGCGGTCGTTCGACATCGGCACGACCAGCATGCTCTGCGTGTGAAAGCCCGTCATCGCGTCGTACCGCAGCGAGCCCGTGAAGTCGAAGTGCGTGTCGGTGTGCACGTCGGCAACGTTGATCGGCTCGTTGTGCAGCGCCACCCAGGAGCAGACATATTTTTCCTCCATCGGCACGGGCGGCAGCGAAATCGGCGCGGCATGCCCGCCCTGACGGTAGCCCAGCGAGCGCGTGACCATGCGGCAGAAGTGCAGCCCGTCGTCCTCGAGCAGATACAGCGTACCCGCGTCGGCGTTGGCGATGTCCATCGCGTTGTCCAGTATGTTGGACAGCAGCGCCTCGCGGTCGCGCTCGGCGGTCAGGGACAGGCACATCGCAAGGAATCGTTTCATCTCGTCCTCTTTGATCACAGCTCGATCACCTCCCCTTCCTTCGCAAAGTCAAAGTCATGCCCCATCGCGCGCAGCTCCTCCGCCTCCTTGTCGAGCTCATCGTCCGTGCGGAAGGGGTCGTGATGGATGATCCTCACCATCGGCACGCCCTCCGACTTCGCAAAGTCGGCGACGTACTTCCAGCTGCTGTGTCCGAAGCCGGAACGCTCTTCCCATTCCTCATAGAGATACTGCCCGTCGATCAGCAGCAGATCGCAGCCGCGGGCAAACTCCGCCAGTTTGGACGAAAGTCTCTCCTCAAGCGTGCAGTCGGTCGCAAAAACGACGCGCTTTCCGAAAGCGTCCAGCCGCAGAAGAGACACTCCTCCGGGGTGGCTGCCCTCCATGCTGCCGACGTCCACGTCGCCGATGCGCATGTTGTGCGGCAGCTCGTGAAAGCGGATGTTCGCGGGCAGAGCGCCGGGCCCCACAGGCCAAAGCGGAGGCTTCATCAGCGTTTCAAGCTGTGCGCGGACGTCAAGTCCGTCTCTGGTCGCGCCATAGATATCCAGCGCAAGCCCCTTTCTCATGGCGCAGGGGCTGAGCGGAAAACCGAGCAGATGGTCGACATGCGCGTGCGTAAGAAGGACAGGCAGGCTCGGCGCAAGCATGGCCTCCTCCGGCAGTGCCATCAGACCGGTCCCCGCGTCGAGGACTATGTACTGCCCGTCCGCGCAAAAAAGCGCACAGGTCGTCGCCCCTCCGTAACGGGAGAAGCTGCTCCCGCTGACAGGGACAGACCCGCGCGCGCCAAGAACCGTGATTTTTACGCTGTGTTTTTCCATGTGTTACGATCCTTTCCAGCCGCAGAAGGCGGAGAATAATATAAACACCTCTTAGCAATGTATCACATTTTTCGTCAAGTGTAAATATAAAATATGTGTAAAAATGAAAAAAGAGGCGGATCTCTCCGTCTCTTTTTCAGAATATGCGCTCTTATCCCATTACGACAAGAACCTCCACGGTCTCGCCCGGGGCCTTTACGGGCAGCACGCAGCCCTCCTGCGGCCTGCCGTCGACCTCGACCGAGCGGACGCCATGCTCCTCGCCGGCGCTGTTGTCCACCGTGATGCGGTACTCCGCCCCGCGGTAGCGGCGGGTGACCTTGAAGCCCTTGAGCGACGAAGGGATGCAGGGGTCTATCATCAGTCCGTCAAGCGTCGGCTGAACGCCGAGTATCGCCTGACTGACGCTCAAAAACGTCCATGCCGCCGTTCCCGTGAGCCAGCTGTTCTTGCCCTCGCCGAAGCTCGGCGCGTCGCGTCCCGCGATCATCTGGCTGTAGACGTAGGGCTCGGTGCGGTGGATCTCGCTTATATCCTCGATATAGGCGGGCGCCGTGCGGCGATAGACCTCAAAGGCGCGCTCGCCGTGGCCGAGCACCGCCTCCGCGCAGACGATCCACGGGTTGTTGTGACAGAATATGCCCGCGTTTTCCTTATATCCCGGCGGATAACTGGAGATCTCGCCAAGCTCAAGGTGATAGCGGGTATAGGCGGGCTGGTGCAGAACGATGCCATACTTCGTGTCGAGCCTCGCCTTGACGCTCGCCATAGCCTTTTCGGCCTCTCCGCTCTCCTTGCCGATGCCCGCCATAACGCACATTCCCTGCGGTTCGATGAATATCTGGCCCTCCTCGCATTCCTTTCCGCCAACGACATGACCGTAGGCGTCGTAGGCACGGCGGAACCACTCGCCGTCCCAACCGGCGTCCAGCGTCGCGCGCTCGACCGCGTCGATGGCGCGCAGCGCCTCGTCAGCCTCGCCCTCAAGCCCGGTATGGCGGCATATATCCGCCCATGCACGGCCGTACTTGACAAACATTCCCGCGATGAACACGCTCTCCGCCACCGGACCCTCGCTCGGCCCCGTTATCTGGAAGCTCTCGCCGGGATGCTCGGAGAAGCAGTTGAGGTTGAGGCAGTCGTTCCAGTCCGCGCGCCCGATGAGCGGCAGTCCGTGGGGGCCGAGATGCGTTTTCGTAAAGTTGAAGCTGCGGCGCAGATGCTCGGAAAGCGGCTGCGCAAGGCTTTCGTCGTTGTCGAAGGGAACGGATTCGTCCAGAATGCTCCAGTCTCCCGTTTCGCGCAGATAGGCGTCCGTACCGGCTATGAGCCAGAGCGGATCGTCGTTGAAGCCGCTGCCGACGTCCATGTTGCCCTTCTTGGTCAGCGGCTGATACTGGTGATAAGCGCTGCCGTCAGGGAACTGCGTGGCGGCGATATCAAGTATCCTCTCCCTCGCGCGTCCGGGTATCATGTGCACGAAGCCGAGAAGATCCTGACAAGAGTCGCGGAAGCCCATCCCACGGCCCATTCCGCTTTCAAAATAGCTCGCGCTGCGGCTCATGTTGAATGTCACCATGCACTGGTACTGGTTCCAGATGTTCACCATGCGGTCGAGCTTCTCGTCGCCGGTGGAGACCTGATAGCCGCTCAGCAGAGCGTCCCAATGCTTTGCGAGCCTTTCGAGTGCGGCGTTGAAGCCGTCGTTCGACGAATAGCGCGCCATAAGCTCCTTTGCGCGCTTTTTGTTCACCACGTTCGGCGACTCCCATTTCTCAGCCGTGGGGTTCTCTATGTAGCCAAGCCCGAAGATCACGCTTTCGCTTGCTCCGGGATCGAGCGCCAGATCGAACTGCTGCGCCGCTATGGGCTGCCATCCGTGCGCGACGCTGCCGGTGCAGCCCTTGCCGAACACGGCCTCCGGACGCGCGGGCGAGCCGTATACCCCGAGGAAAGCCTCGCGCGAGGTATCGAACCCATCCGGCGCGCGGTCCGCCCAAAAGACGGCATAGTGGTCGCGCCGCTCGCGGTACTCGGTCTTGTGATAGATCGCCGCGCCGTCGA
>JAFZQQ010000363.1 GCA_017620315.1 Oscillospiraceae bacterium
CCTTGCCTTTTCCTTCTGCTCGTCGTTCAGGCTCTCCATATTGCCTTAAGCTCGGCGTTCATGTTGTCTTCCATATGCAATACTCCTTTTTTCAAATCAGCTTGTGTCGCGGCGCTCTCAGCAGAGGCTCTTTTTCTTCTTCTTTTTCCGTTTCCCGTTAAGCTCCATCTCCAAAATGGGCTCCGCGGATACCCCAAGATCATCGCAGATAGCTTCGGCTTCACGATAATCCACACCGGTGCGCAAGGTTTTATGGTCATCGTCATCCGCAACTTTGTTGTTTATGGGAGCCCGCGCTTTGCTTTCTGCTTGTTGATACGGGGAACGCTCCGATGTGGCAGCAAAATTTCCACATTTGATATTTTATCATCATCCCCGCCGGTTTGTAAAGGAAAAACAAACGCTGAGCGCATAACAAAACCACCGGTCGTGTGCCGGTGGTTTTGTTATGCTTATTCCGCCTCTCTCAGAGCGCAAAAGCGCGTCAGCATCGTCGCAAGCTGCGCTCTTGTCGCGCCGTCGCCGGGGTGCAGGGCGCCGCCGTAGCCGGTGACGATCCCGTTCATCGTGCACCAGCAAAGCGGCTCGTACGCCCAGTCATGGACGTCGGCTTTGTCTGAAAAGTCCAGCTCAAAGGCCCACAGGCCCTTGAAGCCGCCGCCCTTATACTGCTCGTAGCGATAGAGCATCGCGGCAAGCTGTTCGCGCGTGACGGCGCTCTCCGGCGAGCTGCCGTCGGAAATGCCGTTCTCAATTGCCCACGCGACGCCCTTGTCGTACCACGTCGCGCCGCCGGAGGTATCAACGCCGTCCATGCGGGCAAGGATGGTCATGACCATACCGCGCGTCACCGCGCCGGAAACGTCGAAGCGTCCGCCGCCGACGCCGTTCATCAGGCCCTTTTCCGTCACGTATTGCACCGCGTCGGCATACCAGCTCCCGCGCTCAACGTCGGAAAATGCCACGGGCGCGTTGGAGCCCCCGTTCTCCCCGCCGCCGGGTCTGTCCATACCTCCGGGCATGCCGCCCTCACCGGGTCTGTCCATGCCGCCGGGCATGCCGCCCTCGCCGGGCCCGCCCATACCACTGGGCGCAGTCTCTTCACCGGTGAAGTCCGTCACGCCTATGAAGCCGTTCACGCGGTCCTCGGCGTAGAATTCGCGCGTCCCGTTGCCGTTTGCCGTTCCGCCCGCACCTCCGGGGCCGCCGGGACCCATCTGCGAGGGGGCGAAGCCCTCGGGAGGCCCGCCCATCTGCGAAGGATCGAAACCCTCGGGAGGCTCGCCCATCTGAGAGGGGTCGAAGCCCTCGGGAGGCTGGAAGCCGCCTCCGGGGCCCATACCGCCGAGCGTGCCTGTCGAGCTGTAGCACTGCTGCTTTGCCTCTTCACTGAAGCCCGTGACGGTCGACGCGTCGTAAACGCCCATGACCTCGCTGCCGTCGACGTCGCCGCCGACATACACGTTGTAGACGCCGGCGACGACAATGCCGGGAGCGGAGATGATCGCGCCTTGATAAGAACGCGCGCTGTTGCCCGCAGCCTCATCCTTGTCCGGGTCATAGGCAAAAACGACCTTGCCCGAGGTATCGGTGACGATGATCGCCTCGTCCGCGCTCTGCGCGGCGGCGAATTGCAGGTTCATTGCCGCCTGCTCGCCCTGTCTGCCGGTCTCGTCAGCCTCCGCCCAGTCCATCGTGGAGCCGAGCGCGACGACCGTGCCGCCGAGGATATAAGTCCCACGACTCGAATCGAGCCCTGAGTCGGACATCGGCTTTGCCATCGAGATGACGGTGCCGCCGTTGACCGCGATGTAGCCGTTGGAGTCGATGCCGTCGCCCTCCGCGCCGAGACCGGCGAGAATGTGCAGCGTGCCGCCGTTCATCGTGAACACGGAAACGTCGTCCTCGTTTACGTTCATACCGTCGTCCTGAGAGCGGACGTTGACGTTTCCTCCGTTTATGGTCAGATGCAGCTCCGTGTCAAGCCCCTCGTTGGACGCGACGATGTTCAAGATGCCGTCGCCCTTCGCCTCGCCGTCGATGTTCATGGAAACACAGGAATAAAACGCGCCGTCGAGCTTGCGCTGCTTCTTCTGGAGCTGGACGGAGCCTCCGGTCGCGCCGTCCTTGTACTTCGTTTTCAGCATACGGTAGACGTTTGCGCCGGTAAAGCTGTTGACCGTGCCGTCGGCGAGGATCACGTTCGCGCCGGTGTTTGAGGTGTCGACAACATAGCTGTGCTCCGTCCGCTCCTCCCAGCCGTTGTCGCATTCATACACACTGTAGAACACAAGCGCGGGGGCGGCGGTGCATTCCACACTCACGCCGCTGAGCACGAGCGTGACCTTCGCGCTCTCATCCGCAAAGGTATCGTCCGTATCGCCGAGGTCGATCCAGAGCTGACCGTGCCAGGTGCCGCTCACGATATACGTCCCCGGCTCGGTGATGTGCAGCACCGCGTTTTCATACGCCTCCCCGGCGCTGTGCATCATGTCCGTTGGCAGGCTGTTATTGCGCACGGGCAGCGTCGCAAAGATGTACTCGTCGTTCTTGCCGTCGGTGTAGTAGTACGCCCATTCCTGATCGTCGTCGTAACGCACCTTTTGAAAGCCGCTCTCCGGAAGCTCCGGGAAATAGTAAATATCGTGCGCGATATACGCCGCGGCGTCGGTTTCCGGCTTTTCGCCGGTGTAATACTCCGCCGGGGCGTTTTTGACCTCGTCATGCACCTCGGACGGATCCGCGTGCCAGACGTAGTCGAACTCCTCCAGCTCTTTGCCGTCAAGGAGCGCGCTGTGGGTATAGCCGCCGTTCCCGTCCTTTTCGGACGAGAGCACCAGCGTGTGCGCGCCGGGATAGCTCTCCGCTGCCGCCGACACGTCCGGTACAAGCGCCGCGCCCGCGCACATCACAAGCGCGAGCGCCGCCGCCATGATCTTTCGCATTTTCATATATACCTCCAAGATTTTACCCGCGGAGACTCCGCAGGCTTTTTACCGTCTAAATGTATCTGAAAATAATGAATTAGGAATAAAAACAATATGAACAAGCTGTAAATTGTTAAATATCGCGGGCAGCTGCTCCTGCCCGCGATACAATGGACTCACTCGGTTTTCAACACCCTTGCAAGCTCCGCAAGGATCTTTTCAAGGTCGATGGGCTTTGCGAGGTGTCCGTCCATTCCGGCGTCCCTCGCCGCCTGCTTGTCCTCGGCAAAGGCGTTCGCGGTCATCGCCAGGATCGGAACGGAGGCGAGCTGCGCTTCAGGAAGCGCTCGGATGGCTTTTGTCGCCTCATAGCCGTTCATGACCGGCATATTGACGTCCATCAGCACCGCCTGATAGTCGCCCGGCTTTGACGCGGCGATCTTTTCGTACGCCTCCTTGCCGTTTTCGGCGGTATCGACCGAGAAGCCCGCCTCCTCGAGGATCAGCGTCGCGATCTCGCGGTTGATCTCGTTGTCGTCCACCAGCAGCAGCTTCACGCCGGTAAAATCACGCGCACTCGGCACGTCGGTCGCGCCCGGCTCGTCCGCCGCGGCGTCCTCCGCCGGCGGAAGCTCCAGGCGGACGATGAACTCCGTGCCCTTTCCCTGCTCGCTTTGCACCTCGATGGTGCCGCCCATCAGATCCACGATGCTCTTGGTGATCGCCATGCCGAGGCCCGTGCCCTGGATCTGCGAGGCGGCCTTTTCACGGGAATACGCCTCGAACACGGTCGCGGCGAATTCCGGGCTCATGCCCATACCCGTGTCCTTCACGCGCAGCTCATAGGCGCCGGCGGTCTCCGTCTTCCCGGTCTGCGTCAGGGTGACGTCGATGCTGCCGCCCTCCGGCGTGAATTTGAAGGCGTTGCTGACCAGATTCAGCAGCACGCGGTCGAGGCGGTTGGCGTCGCACAGCACGAAGCGGTCGTCGACGCCCTTCACGTCCACCGTGAAGCGGAGGTTCTTCGTCTGCATCTGCATGTCGAACATGTCGCGAACCTCGTCCATCACCCTGACGAGGTCGGCGGGTCTTGCGTCCAGCTCCATCTTGCCGTTCTCGATGCGGCTCA
>JAFZQQ010000364.1 GCA_017620315.1 Oscillospiraceae bacterium
GCTGATGGCGTCGCTTCTGGTGCTCTCCGCGCTGATCCCGCGCGGGGCGATAGAGCCGCAGATGCGCGAAAGCGCAGCGCTTTTGAAGGAGAGCGAGCTGTTCGGCACCGCGGTCGACGGCGCGGAGGGCAGCCGCATCGACCGCTACGCGGATTCGATCCTTCTCAACATCGCGTGGAATTACGACGCAAAGGAGCCGCTGCGCTCGGTGATGCTCTCGGAGTACTATTACACAGCGTATCAGAACGAGAACGACAACCTCTATGACGCGGTGGCGGACGGCGCGGAGGCGAACAGGCAGTACCTGCGCTACTGGCACGGCTCGATAGCTCTTTTGCGCCCGCTTCTCACGGTGCTGACGCTGCGGCAGATATATGTGCTTCACGGCGTGCTGCTTGCCGCGCTCGCGGCGGCGCTCCTGACCCTGCTTGTGTGGGAAAAGGCATGGGGCTGCGCGGCGGGCGTGCTTGCGGGCATGTGCGCGGCGGCGTATTGGTTCGTGCCGCGAAGCCTTGAGTACTACTGGGTGTGCGCGCTCGCGCTCGCGCTGTCCATTCCCGTCGCGGCGCTTGCCGGAGGGGATAAGCGGCGCGGCTGGGGGATATTCTTCCTTGTCGCGGGAATGGCGACGAGCTTTCTCGACTTTCTCACCGCCGAAACGCTGACGCTCACCGTGCCGCTGCTGCTGCTTCTGCGGCTGCGGCGTGACGAAGAGCCTCCACTGCGGCTCGCCGGAAGGCTGGCGCTCACATGGGGCTGCGGCTACGTGGGCATGTGGTCGCTCAAATGGCTGCTCGCCTCGATCGTGCTGGGCGAGAACGCCATGCCCTACGTTCTCGAGCACATCGAGGACAGGACGATCGGCAATATCATGGGCGTTCCCGCGCTAAGGCTGATAACCGGCTCGGTGACGAACAACTTAAAGTGCCTCTTCCCCGCGGACAGGGGGCTTGTCGGAATGATGGCGGCGCTTGCCATCCTGCTGGCTGCGGCGTATTACGGCTATGTGTACCGCCGCGAGGGCTGGGACAAAAGGCTCGTCATCGCCCTCGCCCTGACGGGCGCGGTGCCGTTCGTCAGGTATCCGGCGCTGAGCAGCCATTCCTATCTCCACTGCTTTTTTACCTATCGCGCGCTTATGGCGACGGTGCTCGCCGCGGCGCTGATACTTGAGGAGCTGACCCGGCGGCGGGAAACGCGCGAAAAGCCGGTGAAACAAAAACGCAGATAAATGAAATTCAAATATTTTAATTTTGAGGTGACGAAGATGGTCAAAGGAACGGTAAGGACAAGGCAGCGCAGGTTTCTCTCGCTGTGCATGACGTTTGTCATGCTGCTTGGCATGCTCCCGATCTCTGCGCGGGCGGCGGGCGTGGAGTACGCCTTTGGAAGCTCGCTTGCCGAGCATCAGCTTGTTTATTCAGGCGATACGGTCTATGGCAGCGGCTATATTGTTTACAACAATGATACTGAGAATAAAGTCCCTGTCACGTACAACGGAGAAGAAGTCAGTAACAGCTCAAGCGTGTGGGAATATCTCGGCGCTGTGAAAGCAGATGAAACTAATGAGTATTCCGATACCTATTACAAATTATCAACTTATGAAGGTTTAGTTATCACGCTCGACGCCAACGGCGGTAAGATCGATGGAGCTGACGGGAAAGACCAGATATTCCAGTCGACGACAGGCGGAAGCCTCCTTGCCATGTCCGATCGTATGAGCCGCGACGGTTTAGAATTCAACGGCTGGAACACAAGCGCGGACGGCGGCGGAACAGCTTACGCGGACGGTGCGGCGATCGGGTCGCTGTCGAATAATCTCACGCTCTATGCCCAATGGATAGGAACCTTTTCGGCATTGCAGAGCTTGATCGACGAGGCCGATGCCGGCGGTACCATACAGCTGCAGCGGGACTATAAGGCGCTCGGCACCGAGGGCGCGCTGAACGTAGAAAAGGAGTTGACCATCGACCTCAACGGCCACGTGATCGACCGCGGACTTACGAGCCCAACGGAAAACGGCTACGTGATCGGGATACCGAACGGCGACGGTCATCTGACGATCATTGACAGCGCTCCGACCGCGTCGCATTCCCCCGCGATAACCTATACGAAGCCGATCGCCGGAGCAAACGGCGCGGAGACGGTCACTGTTACCGGCGGCGTCATCACCGGAGGCTATGGCAACTCGGGAAGTTGGGATATTGCCGTAAGCGGCGTGTGCGTCTCCGGCGGCTCGCTTGCCATGACCGGCGGCACGATAGTCAAGAACAATGTATATGCGGCCACCGGAGTCACCGGAGTGTATGTCGCCTCCGGCGCGTCGTTCAACATGTCCGGCGGAGCAATTGCCGGAAACGATACTTCCAATGGCACCACAGTACGGGTTGACGGTAGGTTCACCATGAGCGACGAGGCAAGGATCGTCGACAACCATGCCAAATCAGGCGCGGGCGTGAGCATTAATGGATCCGGCACACTCTATGACGGCACGATCAGCGGCAACAAAGCCGATGGCAACGGCGGCGGTGTGTATGTCGGTTCCAGCGACGGAACGTTTACTATGAGGGGCGGCACGATCGGCGGCAACAAGAGCGAAAACGGCGGCGGCGTGTATCTCTACAACGGCGGCGGGTTCGGTATGAGCGCCGGTAATATCACCGGCAACATCGCGGATGACGGCGGCGGCGTTTACATAGGCTTCAAGAGCAGCTTCACCATGGAGGAAGGCGAGATCACGGGCAACAGCGCCGTCACCGACAACGCGAGCGGCGACGACGGTTACGGCGGCGGCGTGTATATCGAGGGCGGAAGCGACAACGACGGGAAGGGAAGCTTTACGCTCAGCGGCGGAGAGATCACCGGCAACATAGCCAACACAGAGGGCGGCGGCGTATACCAGACGGC
This sequence comes from Oscillospiraceae bacterium, assembly GCA_017620315.1. Taxonomy (GTDB): domain Bacteria; phylum Bacillota; class Clostridia; order Oscillospirales; family Oscillospiraceae; genus Hominicoprocola. The sequence continues at coordinate 2,908 of JAFZQQ010000364.1, forward strand.
GCAGAACACGAAGTTTGGCGTTTCCGGCGACCCCGTGATAAGCGGGAACAAGATCGCTGCGTCGATATCCGCCATAAGCTCCGGCACGGACAGCAACGTGCTTCTGAACGGCAGCGCGTATATCAGCGTCACCGACGCACTTGACTCGGGAGCCGACATCGGCGTGTCGTCGGACGCGGAAGAGATCGCACCAGGTTACTCGATCGTGATAGCTGTCGGCGAGAATGATGCTCTTACCGAGACCGACGTCGCTGCGTTTTCCAGCGATGACGAAAGCTACGCGGTTTCGCTGGACGAGGAGGGCGAGGCCGTGCTGAGCGTCGCGCCGGTGAAAAACGTCAGTTACATCGACGCGGACGGCAAGCAGAAGACCTGCCCGAGCGCGATCGCTGTGTGGGACGGCATGGAAATATTGGGCAAATCGGGAGAAGAGACCTGGTATGTCGTCAAAGAAGACTGCGATCTGATAGATGAAGTGAGTGCGGCGGCCCAGGGCAGAGTCAACCTGATCCTTGTCGACGGAGTGACATTGACAGCACTGCAGGGAATCAGCGTCGTCACTGGCGACAGCCTGACGGTCTATGCCCAGAGCGGCCTCACGGGGACGCCGGGCCATCTGTATGCCGGAACAGCCGACGGAACGAATCCGAGCATCAACACCTACGCGGCCGGTATAGGAGGTTACGGCGAAGGTCCCAATTGCGGTACGGTCACGATCAACGGCGGCATTGTGGTCGCCATGGGCTATGCCTCCTGTGCGGGCATCGGCGGCGCGGGCAGCGGCTCGTGCGGCAATATCACGATCAACGGCGGAATGGTGACCGCCGTCGGCGGCACCGGTGATGACGGCGGCGTGGGTATCGGCGGCGAAGGCACGACGGGCGGCGGTATCACGATCGACGGCGGAAGGGTGATTGCCACCGGCGGCGGCGTCGCCAGCGGCTCCAGCGGCACGGCCGGCGTGGGCATCGGCAGCCGAGCAAACGCCACCACCGCCGCCACCGTAACACTCAACTGGACAAGCTCTTCCGACAGCATCTTTGCGAGCAGCTACGGCGGCACGGTCAATCGGAGCAAGAGCTTCGTTTACCTGGACGAAGATGAGAATACCATCCCCGTGGCAAAGAACAACTCTTCCGTAACGAACGATGATCTCGCTGGCAAGAGTCTTCTCCCCGGTTACGTTGTCAGCTTCGACAAGGGCGCGGGCTCCGGAGGTGACAAGATGCCCCCCGTGGGCGTTCTCGCGGGCGGCGCATACACGCTTCCGGACTGTGAGTTCACGGAGCCGACAGGCTACGAGTTCTACAGATGGAAAAACAGCACTGCGCTCTATGAGAGCGGCGATTCCATATTGGAAGACCTGCTCAAGACGGATCCGACCTTCACCGCCAACTATACGGAGCGCTACTACGACGTGGTGCTTGAAACGAACGGCGGTACGATATCCGGACTCACGCCCGAGGACAATATATACTCCATGCAGTACAAATACGGCGTCGGCGCGACGCTTCCGACGGCGGACAGTGTCACGCTCACGGGTTACAGCTTCGGCGGCTGGTTTGACAACGATAAGCTGGAAGGCCAGGCGGTAACGGCGATCGGCACGACCGAGACCGGCAACAAGGAGTTTTATGCCAAGTGGACGGCGAAAAAGAGCACGCTGAGCTTTGACTATGGCAGCGGCAGCGGGTCGGTCAGCGCGTCCGGCGCCGCCGAATACGACAAAGCGCTGCCGACGCTGAGCGGAAATGTTCCCACACGGGACGAGTATACCTTCCTGGGCTTCTTCGACGCCTCGACAGATGGAACAAAGTACTATAACGCCGACCTCAGCGCCGCTGTCGAAAAGTGGGACAAGGACACCGAGGACGGCACCACGCTCTACGCGCAGTGGGAAAAGAATACATTCTCCGTGACGCTCAACGCGGGCGAGGACGCAACGATCGCCGAGGGTGCGAACGTTACATCCTATACGCACGGCACGGCGGTGACGCTGCCGGACAAGGACGACGTCACGCGCGAGGGCTACGACTTCGGCGGCTGGTTTGACAACGACAAGTGCGAGGGCATGGCGGTCACGACGATCAGCGCGGACGCGACCGGCGACAAGGAGTTTTTCGCCAAGTGGACGCCGACGACCTATAAGATCGAATACAACCTGGGCGGCGGCAGCGTTTCGCCCGAGAACCCGACGACCTATACCATCGAGAGCGGCGCGATTACGCTTGTGAACCCGACGCGCGAGGGCTTCGGCTTCACCGGCTGGACAGGGACGGGTCTTACCGCCGCGACGACGACGGTGACCATACCCGCGGGCAGCACGGGAGACCGTGAATATACCGCGACGTGGCAGGAGGGGGTCTACACGGTCACTCTCCACGCGGGCGAGGGTGCCACGATCACCGAGGGCGCGGATGTCACGTCCTATACGCACGGCACGGCGGTGACGCTGCCGGGTAAGGACGACGTCACGCGCGAGGGCTACGACTTCGGCGGCTGGTTTGACAACGAC
>JAFZQQ010000365.1 GCA_017620315.1 Oscillospiraceae bacterium
ATCGCGACGACCTCCTCGGCAAGCGAGGTCTTCCCCGTCACCTCGCAGGCGCGGCGATAGAGCTTTGCCGCGAGGGCGTCGGTCAGCTCGTCCAGCTCGCGGTAGGTATAGGACTTGTCTTTGAATACCGCCGCTTCCTTGTCCGGCTGCGCCTTGGCGTTCCTTCTGAACACCGAAACAGCGGTGTCCGCCTTGTCATAATCGAGGTCCCACGGAGCGTTGAAGCCGTCCAGCGTCTTCCACTGCGTTTCTCCGGTGAGGCTGACGGCGGACAGAGTCTCGCCGCTCATCAGGCCGCGGACGGCGTTTTCGATGCTTTCGGCAAGCCCCTGCATCATTCTCTCGCTGTACATCGAGGAATCGTACTCCACCCGGATCTGCGCCGCGTCCTCCGCGCCGTCGATGTACAGAGCGACGGGCAGCTTCGCGATATCAAGCTTCAAGGCTTCCGCTGCGATCGCGCCGTATTTTGTGCGGTATTCGCTCATCACGCCGATCTGGTAGGCATAGGACACGGCGGGGCGGAAGTCGTACTTCGCCGCGATGCGGGCAAAGGGATAGCGTTCGTGGTCAATGGTGTCGGAGAAGGTCTTCGCCACGCGGCGCAGGAAGCTTTCGGCCGTCTCCGCGTTGTCAAGCGCCGTCACGATGGGCAGCGTATTGACAAACATACCCATCGTGCCGCTGATCTTCATATTGCTTCTTCCGTTGGAGATGGTGGCGATCGCTGCCGTATCCTCGCAGACGTATCTGCCGCACGTGAGCAGGACCGCGGCCAGATACACCGCCGCCGGCGTTACGCCGCTGCGCTGCGCGAACGTTTTCACCGACGCCAGCTCCGTCGGGATGCTGACGCTCTTTTCCGTGTGAGGAAGGTCCTCCTCGAAGACGTCGGGGATCAGCTGCGTTGCGTCCTCCATCGCGGCAAGCTGCCCGGCAAAGAATTCCTCCGCTGCCGGCGAAAGCGATTCCTCCGCGACATAGTCGTAGTAGTCGTATGTCTCCCTCTCAAGCTCGTTTCCGTCAAGCGCTTCGGCAAGCTGCTCGAAAAAGAGGTCCACGGATGCGCCGTCGCTGATGAGGTGGTGCATGTCGACAAGAAGCGTGAGCGCGTCCGATCTTACGATCTCAAAGCGCAGCATGGGGCCCGCCGCCAGATCGAAGGGCCGCACAAACGCCTTCTTGCGCGCTTCCAGCTCCGCCGCGCCCGCTTCCGTTACCGGGATCTCAAGCTCGAAATCCGGGATCGGCTCCTGAACGATCTCATTCGAGCTGTTGGGAACAAAGCGGCAGAGGAGATACGGATGCGCGGCGATGACCTTGCGCACGGCGCTCTCCAGCTGCTCCGCACCGATCCCATCCGGGAGCGTCAGCGCAAACGGAAGGTTGTAGCGCACGGAGTCGGGGTTCGCCAGACAGTCGACGTAAACGCCCTGCTGGGCAAAGCTGAGCCGGCAGGAGCGCGCCGTCTCTTTCTTTTCCGTCCGCTCCGCGCCGCCGCCCTGGCGCAGGATCTCGTTCTCGACGCTCTGGATGCAGCCGGAGGAGACCAGCTCCTGCGTCCGGAGCGAGACGCCGTATTTCTTGTAGACCGCCGTGGCAAGGTGGATTGCTGAGATCGAGCTGAGACCCAGCTCCACGAACGGGTCCGTGACGCCGAAGTCACTTGTCCCCACGATCTCGGAGACCAGCCCGTGCAGCTCCCGCTCCAGCGCGTTCATCGGCGCGGCGTCCTGCGTCCGCGGCTTCAGCTCCGGCTTGGGGAGGGCTCTTTTGTCGACCTTCTGGTTGACGGTCAGCGGAATGGCGTCCAGCTGCATCGTCGCCGCCGGCACCATGTAGGGCGGCTTGCGCCCGGCAATGAACGCATGGAGCGCATGAACGTCGATCTCGCCGTCGCCCGTGACATAGGCTGCGATATACTTGCCGCCGGAGGGGCTGTCGAACGCCGCGACCGTGGCGTCCCTGACGCCGGGGAACTCGCGGACGACCGCCTCCACCTCGCTCAGCTCAACGCGGAAGCCGCGGATCTTGACCTGACCGTCCGCCCTGCCGGCGAACATGAGGTTGCCGTCCTCGCGGTAATAGACCAGATCGCCGGTGCGGTAGACGGCCTTATACTTCGGGTCGTCGTCGAAGGGATTGTCCAGAAACACCTCCGCGGTCTTGTCCGGGCGGTTCAGATAGCCGTCCCCCACATGCGGACCGGCGACCCAAAGCTCACCGGTCTCGCCGGGCGGCAGACGGTTGCCCTCCGCGTCGACGACGTAAAGCCTGACGTTGTCCAGCGGCTTTCCGATGGGGATATCCTCCTCATACTCCGTCATTCGGTATGCGGTCGTGAAAATGGTGCATTCCGTCGGCCCGTAGCCGTTGTGGAACGCGAAGCCCGACGGCGGCGTCATGGCGGCAAGCTTCTCGCCGCCGACGCTGAGATGGCGAAGGAAGGGCTCTGACGCCTCCATGGCATACAGCCGCCCCACCTGCGTCGTCATAAACTGGTGGGTGACGCGGTTTTTCTCCATGTAGGCGTTGAGCGCAAAGAGGTCGAGACGGATCTCCTCCGGAATGATGCACAGCGCCGCTCCCATGGTCAGCGCCGGGTACATGTCCATCATGCAGGCGTCGAAGCCATAGCTGGCATACTGTCCCACACAGTCCTCGGGAGAGAGGTCGTAATATCTGTGGTACCAATTCACAAAGCAGACCATATTGCGGTGCGTCAGACGCACGCCCTTGGGCGTGCCGGTGGAGCCGGAGGTGTAGAGCAGGATGAACAGGTCGTCGGGCATGACCTCGGGCAGTTCCGGCTTTTTGTCCGCGGGCTTCAGCTCGGAGAGAAGAAGCCGCTCCCCTTTGAAATCCGTGATCTTATTGCTCAGCTCCCCGGTGGTGATGAGAAGCTTCGCCCCGGAGTCGCCCACCATGAAGTTCAGGCGTTCCTCGGGGTAGGTGTCGTCCAGCGGCTGATAGGCACAGCCGGCTTTCAGCGCGCCGAGGGACGCGATGGCTTCGTATTCCCCGCGTGGAATGAGGATCGAGACCACGTCCCCGCGGCCCAGTCCCTTTTCCGCACAGCATGCCGCCACCGCGTCGCTCAGCCGGTCCAATTCGCTGTAGGTATAGCGGTTTTCCCGGTAGATCACGGCAGCATTGTCCGGATGCGCCGACGCCGCGCGCGCGAACAGGGAAACAATGGTCTGTGTGTCGTCATAGGCAGCTTCCGTTTGGTTGAAACTGTCCAGTTTTGCCCGGTCCTCCTGCGAGAGCATGTCCTGTTTACCCATATAAACCTCCGTTTTGCAGCACTGTCGTCTTGCTCTGTTGAAAAAACATAATAAACTATATTAAACAATACTATATTATCCGTGTGATTTCAAGTGATATGATCTGGGGACGATGTGGAAATTCTGAGCGTGTCGTGCTATACTTGTATCCAGACAGCTTGTGCGGCAGATCGGCTGCGCCGATTTCCGCCCTTTGGGCGAATAGGCGCGATACAGTTGCCTGTAGTCCAGTTCCTCAAGTTGGGCGCTTGTCAGCCGGACGGGCGCGTTCTCCGGTAAAATCATTTCGTTGTTCATCGCAAGTACCACTTGACCGTCCCGCTCATACGTCGTATAGTGGTCTTGCGTTTTTGACTGTTTGTTCACACCTACATCTTAACGCAAAAGACGAGGTTAGGAAACCCTTTTGAGCGCCTAACCTCGTTTTTTTCAATGCCTATTTTGCAACGGGCCCAATTGAGCTACTGGAAGCGTGAGCGCTTGGTTGACTGTGTGATGAAACTCACTCGAATATCGAGTGGCTATAACTGATTTGAGGTTAATCTATTCACTCTTCATATCAGAGAGCGTAATTATCTTATATGCGTTTCCTTTGTCGTTTGGGTGCGGCTCCACGCCGATAATTGTAATATCATTTTGGCCAGGGCCATATACCCAAAAGATGCGGTCTGCCTGCGGAGTGTGGTTTTCCAAATATCCCTTTCTCCTTTATCCATGCCAGTTTCGCGTGTCCGGCAAAGCATAAAAACAGCTCTGCGAAGATGTGCGGAAGAGAAAAATGAAAAAAGGGGTTGACAAAACGAATACAGTCTGTTATTATCATGGCGAAATACGGAGCGACACTTTCATGCGCCCCAGAAAGGAAGACACCGACGATGTTACTGATGCAGTTGTGGTCAAAGCATGTCATAGCCATTACGCCGTACTCTGATAATAGGCAGAGTCGTCAATTCTGCGCGCCCAAAATGTCCATGGTGGGAACTGAATCAGTCAACAAACCCGGTGATTTCGGGGCTTTGCCTGCATAGCCGCAGGTAAAAGTACATAGGACTGTTTAGACCCAGCCATGGAAGCGTAAGGCTTAATGGCTGGGTCTTTTTGTGTGCAAAAATGAAATATGGTTGCTGGCAGTGCATCGAAAAGGAGTGATCGATGGGCTTAGGTAACTATACGCTCTGTAATCAAATGTGGGGATGCGGTAATGGTATCCGGCCCGCCTGCTACGCGGGTGACGCTTCACGGCGTTTGAGGGTTCAAGTCCCTCTCCCCACGCCAATATGCAGGACTGGCAGAGCTGGCCGATTGCGGCGGTTTCGAAAACCGCTGAGCCCGCAAGGGCTCCAGAGGTTCAAATCCTCTATCCTGCGCCACATGCAGCGATGCGCCAATGGTACGCGGCCCGGTTGGAGTCCGGGTGGGGCCGCAAGGCCCTTGGGGGGTTCGAGTCCTCCTCGCTGCGCCAGAAAACAAACGCTTCGAAAAAAGGAGTGACCGCCAAACCGAACGAGACCGGCGGCTCCGGATGCGATCCGGTGACAATAGGATTCCCGTTCAATATATTGCAGAGTAGAGTACAGGCAACTCAGCGGCCTCATACGCCGTTCCATGCCGGTTCGAATCCGGCCTCTGCAACCATAAGTCCCGAAAATAGCAGATTTCGAGACTTTTTATATCTAATAGTTGCAAAAAGCATTTTAGACACTAGATAAAAAGTCCTCTTTGACGCCAGACTTTTGGAAAGCGAATGAAAGGGGTAAAGAGTTATTTTTCCCAAATGTCGTAGACCGTCCACGACAACTGGATTTCAGCAGGCGCTTGATCAGTTGTGCTGATTGTAAACTCATCGGCAAGATTGATTGCCTCAATCAGTGGCTTTAGGTTCTTGACCTGTGTTCCGTAGCAGTCGGAAAGGTACAGATGTACATTTGCATAGTATCTGTCCTGTGATGGGCGTTCCTCCGACGCTTTGACCGCACCATCGATACCCATGAGATCGTACATGAGGTTGCGGATTTTTTGGTAGCGCTGCAGATTTTTCTGATTCAACTTTTCACCATGAAACTGTTCTGCTTTTGCTATAAACTCGTCAAATTCTTCCACCGTCATTTCACCGCGTTTGGTGCGTTCGGCGTTGTAGGCGGCTTCTGCGGTCTCCAGCTTTTTTCTATAGGTGATAAAATCTATCATCGTGTCTGCTCCCTTCTGAAGTATCAAGTTCAGCAGCAACCACACATGCCGCTTTCATAGCGGCAGATTGCCTATGAAATCAAGACATTCTCCCTGCTCATAACACAAATCTCAACTTCAGCTCGAAAAACTAAGCAAGGATTAGCAAAGAATATGTGAAGACGAGGGCGGTTCAAACCGTAACTTCTTTTAAAAAGTCTATAAGCGCTGCGACTTGTTCAGGCGACATATCAACTGCAATCTTTAGCAATTCCAATAGCTCATATCGTCTTTGCAAGATAATCATAAGCTTTCCGCTTTCAGTTTCGCACACGGAATACGTGTTGAGATCATCATAAGAGTCAAGCGGAATGTGTATATTTTCATCCTGCAAAGCAGTATTCTGTGCAGATATCTTGCTTTCGGAAGGATGGGAAACCTTTTTGCTTGCATCGTGCAAATAAGTGTTATTTCGTTGCTGCAAAGATTCTCGCTTCTTTGCGCTGACCTCCCCTGCATCTAAACTTGATTTGCTCGGGCCCGTGGATATCTGAGAAGCGATGTGGTAGTGTTCTTTTAAGTCGTGTTTAGACTCTTTATCATATCCATACAGGTATGACGGTGAGACTCCAAAAAAGGCAGCTATTCGCTTTACAGAGTCTGCCGTCAAATAGGCGCTGTCATTTTTGTCCAACTGGCAAAACAAATCATATGGAATGCGAAATCTTTTACAAAATGCTGTTGTCGCTATGTTTCGCTTTTCACAAAGCATAGTTATGACTCTGTTGATATCACTCATAAATTGCTATCTCCATTTTGCAACCTATCACAAAAAAATCGGCTTGCATTGTCAAACTAACGCTTTCGAAAACACCAGTCTATTGAATATTAGCTTGCAACAACAAGTATATCCGCGATTTGGGCAAAAAGCAAGAGGCGGACCTGGGGCAATTTATCGTAAGAATCCGGAATTGCAGCATTAGCAACATACCTCTTGCTGAAACATAGCGTAAAGATGCTATTAAACGGTTTGCCTTGAATATGCTTGTCCTGTGCCTTTTTGATGCAATAATCGAAATTCGTTATTCGTACTCGCACCACATGGCTCGTTAGCTCAGCAGGCAGAGCGGTCAACTTATAATTGACAGGTCCGAGGTTCGAACCCTCGATGTCCTACCAATACCGAAGCACGCAAATGAAGGTGATCCGAAATGCTTGCGATCTGCGAGGCGCTCGGTATGGAGCACGTCCCGATCGAAGAGGTCGGCACAGACCTGCCGTCCAAATACCCCACGGTGGAAGCTCTGCTGGAGCGCGCCGAAGGCGAGTATCCGAACGGCGGCAAAAAGGAGGGTATCGTCATACGCCCCGCGGAGCCGGTATTCTGCCCGCTGATCAGCGCGAGCCTCTCCATGAAGGTCGTCAGCAACAAGTACCTGCTGAAGAACGAGTAAGCGCGCTTGAACTGACGGTTCCATGACAGGAGAACGGAAATCAGGTATGATATGACCGAACAGGAAAAGCAGCATGTGCTGTACGAGGAGGTGCAGGACGATGCAGACATTTATCC
>JAFZQQ010000366.1 GCA_017620315.1 Oscillospiraceae bacterium
TAGACCGTCTCGCCCTCCTTCGAACCGTTGACCTGATACATATAATCCTGCACCAGCTCAAAATCGATCTTGACGACCTCCCCCGCCTTGTACGCGCGGTCAAGGTCTATGCGCGCATAGCTGCCGCCGTCGGAGGAGTATTCTATCTTGTTCACGGCATGGCTCTTGCCCTTCATCGAAACGTACTTGCTGTTCGGGATGCCTATCTTGACCCAGGTGAGCGGCCCTTCGGAGGTGGAGTCGAGCACCTTCCATTCTATGTGGTACCTCATGCGCAGCGTGGCGTCCTCGTTCACGTCGACCGTGACCTCGAAGTACAGTATCTCGTCGAGCTCCTTCGCAGCCTCGGCGCAGGGCGCCATGACCGGCAGCAGGAACAGGAGACACAGTATCGAAAGCAATACGATTTTACACTTTTTCATGCCCTCACCCCCTGTTTTCCGACTTGATTATCCTCAGCGGGCATTCGCAGCGCATCTGCGCTGCGAACTCGCGTCTGAGCCGGCATTGTTCGCCGTTCCAGATCTGTTTCCATTCGTCGGTGAGCATATTGCCGAGCGCCTCGCCGCTCAGCCAGCTCTGGCATGGAACAACGCTGCCGCCGGGAGTGATCGCCATGTTGCTCAGGCACGCGCCGCAATTGGGCGTTGTGATCCCAAGCTCCCTGCAAAAGGCGTCGTCGACCCAGCCGGGCGAGGTAAAGCTTATCTCCATCCCGTTTGCAAAGCAGTATTCCACGCTCTCCTTCAAGATCTCGCGAACCTCCGCATTCGTAAGCTGCAGACGTTCGGATTCGTCCTTTGCCGCATTGCCAGTGGTGATCAGTCCCGAGCAGGTGACATAGATAACGCCCTTCTCATGGAGAAAACGCAGGGTGTCCACATAATTCCGGTTGAGCGTGCACAGCGGGGTGTTGACGCTGAGGCTTATGCCGGCCTCAAGCGCGTTCTCGATCCCCTCCACGGTATCCCGGAAGTGCGCCGCGCCGACAAGCCTGTTGTGTATTTCCTCTTCGGACGAATAGAAGGTGATCTGCACGCTGTCCAGCGACGCCCTCTTCAGCTCTGCGCAATAATCCTTTGTAAGCCGGATCCCGTTGGTATTCAGTCGTGTTACGAACCATTTCGCATAGCTGATCAGCTCAGGAAGATCCTCGCGCAGTGTCGGCTCCCCGCCGGTAAAGGTCAGCTGCGGGATGCAAACGGCACGGCAGCGGTCGATGATCTTCTTCCACTCCTGTGTTGAAAGCTCCTTTTCCCCGGCATGCGCCTGCCCGGCCGCATAGCAGTGCACGCATTTCTGATTGCAGTTCCAGCTTCCGTCGACGGTCATTGCGCTGACCATCAGGTCCATACGGTGCGGCGCGCGCATCATCGGCGCGTAGTCGCCGATGGTCATGTACTCCACCGCGACGTCCGGCGTCTTGCCCCGGGCTATTCGCTCAAAGGTGTCCATGATCGTATGTATGTCGTTTTTGAGCCGTTTCGAGCTGATCAGCGGATAGACCTTTTTAACATTCGCGCAGGTCTTTTCGAGAACATTTGCGGCGTCCTCGTCCGTTATGGGTTTTCCGCTGTATTCGTTCAAGCATTCGATGAACTCCGTCAGCAGGATGCTCCATGAGGTATTGACCGGTATGACGTCCTGCCCGTTGATTATGGCGACGCTGGCGCCTATCTCATTCTCGCCGGGCTCTGGCGGCACCAGATGGATGCGCACCACTCCCGGGCCCTCGGGATCCAACGTCGTATGATGCACCTCATTGAAGTGCTGCCTTGCATAATTCAGCTCTCGCCTGGAGGCCCTCATTTTCCATTCCCCCTTGGTCGTTTATGACATGGATTATAAAGCATCAAAGCAAAAATGGCAACATATTTGATACTCTGTTTTCGGTCAAACTCGGCGTTGATTATTGTAAGAGTATATGTTATAATATAACATTATCCTAGGAATTATATCGTTTTTTGCTTAGTGAGGTTATGATGAACGCCTTGGAAAAAGACTCCGTACAGGAAACGTCTCAGGCAAAATCCATGCTCGTTGAGCTTATGCTCACGAATTATGACGAGCTGGTCGAGCTTGACTATATCCACGGAAATATGCGTAATCTGAAGCACACCGAGGGCAAGCTTTTTGCCCCCGTTGTCGACGCGGACATCCGTGACGTGCGCCGGTACTGCGCGGAGCATATGATACACCCGGACGATCTGGAGCGCTATCTCGTCGAAAGCGATCCCGCGACCGCCGCATACCGTGTCGAGCATGAGCTTACCCCCGAAAACCACGGCACACACAGGGCGCGCTTTCGTTTCAAGCAGCTTGGCGGCGGCTGGCGCTGGATGGAGCAGGTCGTTATCAGCGGCTCGTATAACGGCATACCGGACGGCGTGTGTTACATCTTCCTCTTTGACGTGCAGGACGAGTATGAGACCGCTGTCAAGGCGGAAAAGAAGCCCGACAAAGCGCCGTCGGTCGAAAGCTTCCCGGGTATGCGCGACGAGATGACGGGGCTGCTGACCAAAAACGCGTTTTTCGCGCGCGCTAAGGAAGCGCTTGACCGCGTCAGGCGCAACTGGTGCGTGATATCCATCGACCTTGAGCATTTCAAGCTGTTCAACGAATGGTACGGCCGCAAGCACGGCGACCTTCTGCTTGCGCAAACAGGCGCCAAGCTCAACGAAACCGAGGAAAAATGCGACGGTCTTGCCTGCTACTTCGGGCAGGACGACTTTGCGCTCCTTGTACCCTTCGACATGGATATGATAACCGCGCTCTATTCCGATATTCACGGGCTCATAAAGGACTACGGCAACTCTGTGGGCTTCATGCCTGCTCTCGGCATTGCGATGTATGACGGCGAATGCACGATAGAGGAGCTTTACGACCGCGCCTCTCTCGCCGCGCGCTACGCCAAGGAGGACTATCACGCGCGCATCCGAACCTTCGACGTGTCCATGTACCGTCAGACCGAGCAGGATTACAAGATACTCTCCGACTTCCAGAAGGCGCTTGCAGAGCACGAGCTTTTTATCCAGCTGCAGCCTCAGTGCCAGATCGCCACGCGCCGTGTCGTCGGAGCGGAGTCGCTGGTGCGCTGGAAACGCGCGAACGGAGAAATGGTCCCCCCCTCCGTGTTTGTTCCGGTGCTCGAGCGTTACGGTTTCGTCACCGACCTTGACAAATACGTTTGGGAAGAGGTCTGTATATGGCAGAAAAAGTGGATCGACAAGGGGCATCCGCCCCTGCCGATCTCCGTAAACGTCTCCCAGATCGACATCTTTACGATCGACGTGCCGGATTTCTTCGACACCCTCATTAAAAAGTACGAGCTTCCCGTCGACGTGATAAAGGTCGAGATAACCGAGTCGGCATATGTTGACAACGACGCAGTCGCGGACACTGTGCGCCGTCTTCGCAAAAAGGGCTTTCTCGTGCTTATGGACGACTTTGGAAGCGGCTATTCCTCTCTCAATATGCTCCGAAGCCTCACCGTTGACATCATCAAGCTCGACGCGCAGTTCCTGCGTATGACGGGCGATGAAAAGCGCAAGGGCCTTCAGATCATGGAGTCCATAGTCAACCTTGCCAAGACGATGGGCGTCCCCATCATAGTCGAGGGCGTCGAGACCTGGGAAGAGTGCGAGTTTCTTTCGGGTCTGGGCTGCCGGTACGTGCAGGGTTTCTTCTTCTATCGCCCGATGGGAACCGAGGACTACGAAAAGCTCATCAGCGACCCGCACAACATCGACACCGAGGGTTTTCTTTTCAAAAGCAAGGAGCAGTTCCACACCCGCGAGTTCCTGGACGAAAACGTGTTCAGCGACGCGATGCTCAACAACATTCTCGGCCCTGTCGCGTTTTTCGTGCTCCACGGCAAAAACACGGATATCGTTCGCTTCAATCAGCAGTTTTCCGACGAGCTCAACGCTCCGGAGTTGATTGAGAACCCCAAATCCGTGCAAAGGCTCATCGTTCGCGAGGATATACCGCAGTTCTATAATCTGTGCAAGCTCGCCGAGCTTGACCCTCTTTCCGGCGCAAGCGGAGTCATCCGCTTTAACGGCCCCGACGGTATGGCGCGTCAGCTTCAGCTGCAGCTGTTCTTCCTCGAGGCGGACGAGAACGGCAAGCGCTTCTACGGTTCCGTGCACGACATCACGCAGATGATGATGCGGACCAGCCGCATGCAGCTGCTCTCGCGCGTCTCGCCGGACAGCGTGATATTCCTCAGTCAGAAGGACGATGGCGATTGGAACGCGCAGGTTGCCATCCACGGGCTCGCAAAACCGATAGGAATCAATCAGGCAGAGCTTGAATACGAGCTGAACAACCGCAGCTTCTTCAATCGCATTGCCGAATCCGACCGCGGTTGGCTCTATGAGCTGGTAAACAGCTCGGGCCTGCAGCTTGAGGATTTTTCTCCTCCATTTACTCTGAGATGCTCCGGTGGGGGAAGCATAAAGCTTTGCGTAGGCATCGACCATATACAGGACGCTGTCAGCGGCGTGGAGTATCTTGTTATACTCCGTCAAGTGCCTTTTGAGGAGCAGCAGGCGGCAGAGGCATAGATCATTATTATTATCAAAGGGAAGGAGGTGCGCATCGTGGAATTCTTTCGCTGTGACAATCCGGACTGCGGCTTTCTGACGCCCGGCCCGGAGCCCGATGTGTGCCCCCGCTGCGGGGGCGAGCTGTTCCTTCCCGTTGATGAGGACGAGCTTGAAGGCGGGGATCTGCTTGAGCTTTCCGACTACGCGCACGACAACGGCTCCGACCGTGACGCGCTGAACTACATCAAACGCGCAATGGAGTTGGAATATCCCGCAGCCTACTATCGTATGGGCGTGTGCTTTCTTCTCGGCAAGTTAGGGGTCGAGACCGACGTTCAAAAGGCGATATCCTGCTTTCGCACCGTTGCCGAAATGGGCGATCCCTCCGGTTGGAGCGCGCTCGCCCAGCTTTATCAGGAGGGCAACGGCTTTGACCGCGACGCCGTTAAAAGCTTTGAGCTGTTCCACAAGGCGGCGGACGCTGACTATCCGCCCGCAATATGCGCCCTCGGGCTGTGCTATGAAACGGGCGAGGGCGTTGAGCAGAGCTGGGAGGAGGCGGCCAGTCTCTACCGGCGGGCGGCCGATATGGGCAACGCCCGCGCCCAGTGCAACCTTGCGTGGTGCTATGAGAACGGCAAGGGCGTCGATCAAAGCTGGGGCGACGCCGTATACTGGTATTCCATGTCCGCCGAGCAGCGTTTTCCCCGCGCCATGTGCAATCTCGGAATGTGCTACGAAAACGGCCATGGCGCTCAGCAGAGCTGGGAACGCGCCGCAAAGCTATATTCCGCCGCGGCAGACCGCGGTTACCCGCCCGCCCAGTGCAATCTTGCCTGGTGCTTCAAGGAGGGCAAGGGCGTCGAAAAAGACGTCGCCCATGCGCTTGCGCTGTACCACTCCGCCGCCGCTGCGGGCGACGCGCGCGCGATCTGCACGCTGGGGCTGCTGTATGAGCGGGGCGACGGAGTCAGGCGTGACGAGGAGCTTGCCTTCAGGCTCTACACTCAGGCAGCCGAGCTTGGCCATCTGACCGCCTATTGTTCCATTGGGCTTTGCTATGA
>JAFZQQ010000367.1 GCA_017620315.1 Oscillospiraceae bacterium
GCAAAGAGCTTTTCGTACTTCTTATCCACCGCGCAAAGCCATGCCAGCACGACGCACCCGCGCTCGAAGGCGTCGAGCGCAAAGCGGGTAAAAAGAAGCCGCAGCGGGATCGCCCGCTCCGTGTGCTCCAGCCTTGAGGAGATGGTTCCGCGGGCAAGCTCCAGCTGCGCATGCTCCTCCGCGGTGAGCACCGCAGGAAGCGCGCGGCGCGCCGCCTTTGACAGGTGGTGCTCAAACTCCTCACGGCTGACGACAAGCCCAAGCATGTTGCGCAGCTCGCTGTCGGGTCCCACCCACTGGTTGCGGCAGTAGTAGCTGTAGAGCAAAAGATCCGCCCAGGCAGAGAGGTCGCGGAGCAGCTCCCACTGCGTCTCATATCCTCCCGCTGCCCGGGCGTTTTTGTTTTTTGTATCCTTCATTTCAACTACCTCGCTTACGGAGTCTGCACCGTAACCGCAGGGGACTTGACCGGCTGTATCACGCCGCCCCACATGCACATCAGCTTGCTGGTCTCGTTGAGAAGCGGCTTGCCGTTCACTATGATCGTCGGAACGCCGGGCACCCATGGCGCGGGTGTGACCGGCACGCAGGGCATCGGGGTCAGAACGCCGAGGGCAGCCGCCGTCGCGGAAGCGACGGCCGGGTTTGCCGGATTGCTGCACATACCGAAGGTCGGGAACTTATTGTCCATGATCGTCGCCTGCAGCGCGTTGCATGTGAACACCGTCTGTTGACTGGTCACAGCGAGCGGCACCGGAACGGTCCCAAAAATGCAGGTGCAGGGTGTTCCCATTACGACCGGAGTTGACATAACACCATCTCCTTACTTTTTGCCCGGCGTCCACGAAAGCTCCTGACGGCCGGGCTTCAGTTCTGTTTCAAGGACGCTGCCGCCGCAGAGGACAGAGACCTTTCCGTCCGTCGGGAAGCTCAGCTCCGCGCGGCCCTCCGCGTCGGTGAGGAAACGCCGCGCGAAAAGCAGCTCCGTCCCCCTTGCGTGCGCCGCGTGCAGCGGCGCGTCCACACGCGCAGCGCCCGAGCTGTCCATTTCCCTCAAAAGGACGAGCTCCGCTTCCTTTGCGTCGCCAAACATATAATATCCGGGTATCGGCAACAGCTCGCGCGGGCCTCTGGCGAAGAGTTGAAGCTCCGTCTCGCCCGCTTTCGTCTGCGCCGACGTCAGCTTGACCATGCCGCTTCTGCAAGCCCACAGCTCAGTGTCCGGCGTCTTCAGCGTCAGTTCGAGGAAAGCCGCGCCTGCTGGGAAGGGATAGCCGCGCCCCGGGCGCAAATCGATCGCAAGCTCCCGCACGGCGCCGCCTCCGACGTCGAGCCTGAGCGTCTCGTCAAGATATCCGGCGCATTGCAGGACTGCCGTGTGCTCGCCCGCGGCAAGATCCATGAGCACAAGATACCCGCCCTGCTTGCGGACCGCCTGACACCGTTCGCCGTCCACGGCGCATTTTATCACGCTTCCGGGCGAGAGCGTCCTGCCCGTAAAGCCGTCGCGCAGCAGAAGCGCCGCGCTGACTGTGCGACGGATCATTGCTCCCCGACCTCCCTGACTGCGGTTTCCTCCGTGCCGATGATGACTTCGGTGACGCGCGGAGCTTTGCGCTCGCGGCCGGAGTCGATGGTCACGCCGGAGATCGAGACCACCATGGAAAGCTTATAATCCTTCGAGTTGTTGTTCCACAGCTTCAAAAGCTGCTCTATGCCTGTGCGTTCAAGCATGATATGCAGCTCTGCGCGCTCCTCGGCGGCGGAGCCGCTCAGGTATTTGATCGGGATCACAGGGTTGTCGCGCACGGTCTGCGCCAGAGCGCCCATGATGCGGTGCTGATCCGCCTCCTTCAGCGGCGCGGGCGCTTTGGAGTGCGCGGTAGCCAGATAGCGCAGGATATAGCGCGCCGGCGCGCGGCGCTGAGTATCCCTGTCCACCTGATAATAGCCGGCGTTGACGTTCTGGTTCTCCTCCTGCACCTCGTAGAGATGAAGCGTCAGTTGATTGTTCCCGCTCTCATGCGGCGAACACAGCGAGACAGCCTCCCGGTCGCTCACAGGCTCGGGCGTCAGCGAGTCGCGCAGAAGCTCGACAAGCGCGCTTCCTGCCTCATAAAATGCGGTATAGTCCGCCATCGCAATGCTCCATTACGCTATTATACGCCGTTTCCTCAGCCGCCGGTTTTTCCTCCCGGCGGTTCGGTGTGGTTATCCGGCTTCTCATATCCGCGGTCGTCCTCGCTCTCCGTGTCCTCCGTGTCCTCGTCCCCGGAGGCCTCATCCGAGCCGCTCGCGTCATCCTGTTCGGTCTGATCGTCAGCGTTCTGCTTCTCCGCCTCGGCAGCCTCCTTCGCGGCAAGCTCCGCGGCTTCCTTTGCCGCCTGTATCGCCGCGTCAAGCTCCGAGATGAGCGAGGCATAGACCGGCATCAGCTCCTCGGAGTGCCAGCCGCAGTTGCGCGTAAGCCAGCCCGCGAGAGTCTGGTTGAGTGCGTTGGCCTGCTTTTCAAAGTCCGCCACCGCAGACTTGAAGGCTATGTCGGCGTCGCTGCAGGCATTGAGGGCGGAATACCAGTCGTCCTTGGACGCCGCGCCAAGCGAGAAGCTGCCGGCCACGCCGCGCGCCACACTCAGCGACAGTGAATAGAGTTCCTTTGCGGTGTTCACGCTGCTCCACGCGTTTTGCAGCGCAAGCAGGGCAAGCTTGACCTCGTTCTCGATGCCCTCGTCGTTCTCCCCCGTCCGCATCTGCCTGTAGGCTGCGGCTACGAGCGCAAGCTCCTCGAGCTTCAGCCCGGACGGGTCGAAGATCATCGGAATGCGCGAGAGGTCATACTCCGCGGGAT
The DNA here is from genome assembly GCA_017620315.1 of Oscillospiraceae bacterium. GTDB lineage: Bacteria > Bacillota > Clostridia > Oscillospirales > Oscillospiraceae > Hominicoprocola. Next base: position 2,849 of record JAFZQQ010000367.1, read on the forward strand.
CGGCAATGTCGGAAACTCTGAGCTGTGCTTCCTTGCGCGCCGAGATACAGCCGTCTATCTGCGTCTTGAGAAGTATCTGCTGCTTTCCGAGCTCTTCTATGTCCTTATGCCGTCCGCCGAGCGAGGCGTCACGCTTCGCCTCCTCCAGAGACTGCTCGACCCTTGCCAGGTCGTTCTCAAGCGCCGTCTGCATATGCGCCTGCAGCCAGTA
>JAFZQQ010000368.1 GCA_017620315.1 Oscillospiraceae bacterium
GCTGCCCATCCTGTCCGCCGCGGGCATGGAGACCTGTATTTTGCCCTCGGCGGTGCTGTCCACGCATACGGCGGGCTTTTCCGGCTTTACCGTGCGCGATCTGACGGCGGATATTCCCGGCATTGCCGCGCACTGGCAAAAGGAAAACATTCGCTTTGACGCGGTCTACACCGGCTATCTCGGCAGTACGGAGCAGATCGACTATGTCAAGGATATCTTTGCCAAACTCCTGGCGGATGGCGGGTTGCGTATCGTGGATCCGGCCATGGCGGATAACGGCAAGCTCTATCCTGCCTTCGATATGGACTATGTGGAGGCGATGAAGGAGTTGGCGTTTCAGGCGGATATCATACTGCCGAACATCACCGAAGCCTGTTTTCTGACCGGGATGGAGTATCGTGAAAGCTACGATCCGGCGTATATCTCGGTGCTGCTGGGCAAGCTGTATGCGGCGGGCGCGAAAACCGTCGTTCTGACCGGCGTGGGTTATGCGCCGGATCAGACGGGCGTTGTCGTGTTCGACGACAAGGGGGCGCGCTATTACGAGCACCGCAAGATCTCCAAGGGCTGCCACGGCACGGGCGACGTGTATGCCGCGGCCTTTGTGGGTGCGCTGATGAACGGAAAGAGCAGCTATGAAGCCGCCGTGCTGGCCGCCGACTATACCGTGCGCTGCATCGAGCTGACGCAGGGCGACGAGAGTCATTGGTACGGCGTGAAATTTGAACTGGGGCTGCCGGAATATTTGAGGATGCTGGGGAAAGTCTAAACCTTGACAGCACGTTGTGCGCAGGGGTATAGTAAATACAGCAAATCTAATTCTAATATTCAAAGGAGGAACAAGCGATGGCAAACAAGTACGCGGGAACCAAGACCGAGAAAAATCTCTGGGAGGCCTTTGCGGGCGAGTCTCAGGCGAGAAACAAGTACACCTATTTTGCCTCCGTCGCCAAGAAGGAGGGCTATGAGCAGATCTCCGCGCTGTTTTTGAAGACGGCGGAGAACGAGAAGGAGCATGCCAAGCTCTGGTTCAAGGAACTGGGCGAGCTGGGCCAGACGGCGGAAAACCTCCGGCACGCCGCCGAGGGCGAGAACTTCGAGTGGACTGACATGTACGAGCGCATGGCGCGCGAGGCCGAGGAAGAGGGCTTCCCGGAGCTGGCGGCCAAGTTCCGCGGCGTCGGCGCGATCGAGAAGGAGCACGAGGAGCGCTACCGCGCGCTGCTGCACAATGTCGAGACCGCGCAGGTCTTCCAGAAGAGCGAGGTCAAGGTCTGGGAGTGCCGCAACTGCGGTCACATCGTGGTCGGCACCGCCGCGCCCGAGGTCTGCCCCGTCTGCAATCATCCGCAGAGCTATTTCGAGCTTCACGCGCAGAACTATTAAGGCAATAACATCAAAAGGCGGGGAAAGAGAGTCTTTCCCCGCCTTTTGAAAATCTCAGAAAGGGGAGAGGGTTTGAAAAGCTGGAGCGGTATCAGAAAAATATTAGAGCAGGATCGTCTCGCGCCGTCTCTGCACGGGCGTGTGCGCTATTTTGTGACCCGCTACCGAGAGGCGCACGACGACGAGGGACGCCTGGCGATTTTGGTGGACGGGAAAGAGCTGTTCCGGGCGCATACCTTTGTTTTGACTTCGATTGACCGGGGAGATTGGAGGGCGGAATGGGCCAAGGAACCGGATTTGAATTATTTTGAATTCTGGGAAAAAACCTTTGTCCGGGAACTGTATGAGGGAAAAGGAGGGCCCACGCGTTTTTTTCTCGCCTTTGAGGAATACGACACGCAGGATATCGAAAAAAGCCTTACCAGCGAAAACCCGCTGGTGCGCGCGCTGGCGGTGGTGGATCGCCGCGTCGGCAAAAGGCGGCTGAAGCGGTTTATGGAACAGGGCTTTTCCCATGAGCCGGAGTGGCTGCAGGCGATCTATCGCCTTCGTCTGGAGGCGGAGGGGATTTTCAGCGAAAAAAGCGTATGAGAAAAGCGTAGACAAGTATAGTTCTTCTTCAATCGTCTGCTTCAACGAAAACGTCCGGCCGGATGCCGCGGCCGATGAACTCCGTCCCGTCGAGCAGGCGGTAGCCGACGGAGACGATCCTTCCGCCACCGCCGCAGCGGAGCTTGAAAAGGTACGGCGTTCCGCTGGAACCGCCGGTCGGCTCGCCGATGAGGGTGCCGCGGCGGTTGGATTTGCACATGGCGGTGAAGTCCTCGGCGGCGGAATAGGTGCGCCGGGAGATCAAAAGCTCCAGCGGCCCCTGATAGAGGGCGGCATGGCCTTCGGCGCCCCAACTGTCCACATAGCGCTCATATTGGCGGCGCTGGAGGATCAGCTTCGCCTCGTCGATCTCATCCTCCGTCATCAGCCCGGCGTCGATGTATTTTTGCAGCTGCTCTCTGCTGTCGGTGGCCGTCTGGCTGGCAACGGCGACGTCGATCGCCTTGTGCAGCTGCGTCCATTTTTGACAGCCGTGGAAGACGCCGGAGATGAACAGCTCCGCCACCTTGGCGGAAAAATATGTCGTGCCGCCCCGGTTGTCCCGGATATCCAGACGCACCAAGCGTGCGTCCGGGTGCTTTTCCAGCAGCGAGCGGACATAGGGCGAGTGGTCGGACAAAAACTCGTTGAGCTTGATAGTCAGCACGCCGTCGCGCCAGGTATGGGACGGCGGATCCAGCGGATAACGCGGCTTTTCCCTTCGGTATTCCTTCGGCGGGAAGTATTCGGTGTGTCCGTCGTTCAAACTGGCCATAAAATCCGACAGGAGCTGATGAAAACCTTGCTCATCATCGGTGGAAAGCGTGAGGAGCCTGTCCAGATACCGGAGATACAGTTTGTCCCAGTCAAAGGGGAGGCGGTCAAAATAGGGGAAGATTTCCTTGACGGAGGCCCAGATGGTGGAAAGGTCATAGATCATGTCGCTGCGTTGCATCGTATCCCTCCTCGTGAAATATGGCTTCATTATAGGGACGGACGCGAGGAAGAACAAGACTTGAAATCACCGTCGTTTTCTGCTATAATACAAACACAGAGAACGACGGCGCAGGCATAGGCCTGCGCCGTCGGCTACGGAAACGAAAAAAGCGAACGGATGGAAAAATCCGTTCGCTTTTGGCTTATTCTCCGGCCTGCATGATCTTCAAACCAAGCTCAAAGGCCAGAAACATGATTTTCGTTTTGTCGTCCAGACGGACGTCGCCGGAGAGGCTCCTGGGCTGCCAGGTGGAATGATCCAGATTATCGCCGGCATAGAAAAACTGGAAAAAGCCCGTGTTCCGGAAATCGCAGAGCGCCTGCATCCCGGCGCATTCCATCTCCACGCAGATCGCGCCCTGCGCCCGGCGGCGCGCGACCTTTTCGCGGGTTTCACGGTAGGGAGCGTCGGTCGTCCAGGTCGTGCCCTCCACGAAGGGATAACCGAATTGGCGCAGCACCTGCTGGAATTGTTCGCGATACTTCCGGTTGACCGCGATGCGGTCGCTCGGCGGTGCGTAATGGTAGCTGGTGCCCTCGTCCCGGAGCGCAAGCGTCGGGATGATGATGCCGCAGTCCTCGATCGAGCGGTCCAGCACGCCGCAGTTGCCCAGCAGGATCAGCTGTCGGCTGCCGATGGCGATCAGATCCTCATACTGCCCGACACAGGAGGGTTCGCCGACATACGACTGAAAAAGCGCGAATCGTTGCCCCTGATAGCACACCTCATAAACCGGATTCCGACCGACGGCGGAGCGGAGCTCGACGAGCAGCTTCGGCTCAAACTGGGAGAGCGCGCTGTCAAACAGCTTTTTGGAAAAGCAGGAGATCGTCACGGCGGGAAAGTCGGCGACGGGCGTTGTCACCATGTCCGGGTTGATGACGGCGTCGCGCTCAAAAGAAAACTCTTCCAGAAGCATGATTTTTTCTCCGCTTAATCCGCCGCCTTCATCGAGAGGAAGGCGTTGATGAAGCCGTCGAGATCGCCGTCCATGACGGAGGCGATGTTGCCGGTCTCATACTCGGTGCGCAGATCCTTGACGAGCTGGTAGGGCATGAAGACGTAGGAACGGATCTGGCTGCCCCA
>JAFZQQ010000369.1 GCA_017620315.1 Oscillospiraceae bacterium
GCCGGAAAAGCTGTATCTTGAATTTCTGAACGAGATCGGCTTCCGCGAGCCCGACCCTGCGCCGAGCCGCGGTATCATGCGCTTCACGCCGCATCCGACGCTGGAGGACCCCGCCAGTGTGCCCGAGGGGACGCAGCTTTTCGCCGTCGACGCCGCGGGAGAGAACATAGTCTTTGAAACCACGCACAATATCGAGGCGAGCGCCGCGCAGCTCTGCGAGCTTTACTATGCCGACGGCGATATGGACGAAATACGGCGCATAGATGATTTTTCGTATCCGCGGCGCTTTTTCGACCCTGCCGAGGGCGAGGGCATACAGCGCCATTGCTTCCGCATCGGCGAGGGGAACGTGCTGCACCTCGACTGCCCCGCGGCAGTCACTCTGCGCTTTACGCCGCCTGCGGAGTATCTTCGCGGCGAGACGGCGGAACGCCTCGCGGCGAAGAACATGGAGTGGTATTATTTCAGCGGCGGCGAAAAGACCCGCTTTGACGAGGTCTGTGCCGAGAACGGCTGCGTCATGCTGAGAAAAAACAGAAGCGACACGATAGACGCCGACGAGGACGGACGGTTTTACGTGTTCTGTGAGGGCAGAACGGAAAGTCCGCTGCGTTTTGACCGCGTGGAGCTTTCCTGCGAGCCGCTGGAACCCTGCCCGGCGCAGACAGCTTTTTCCGGGGATATCCCCATATCCCCGGCACAGGGCGGCGAGTGCTTTACGCGGCGTCCCGCTCCCTATGAGATGATGTATCTGCGCTGTGATTCCGCGCTCTCCAAAAAAGGCGCGACAGCGATGCTTGAGCTTGGCCTGAGCTTTGTGGTGGACGAGCCTCCCGAGGAAGAGGTGGTCTACGAATACGGCGCGAATGTCATCGATCTCAAGCAGCCCGCGCAGCGAAAGCTGGACGACGTGTATATTTCCGGCGTCCTTTGGGAGTATTTCAACGGCCTCGGCTGGAGGGAGCTTCCGGTCAGCGGGGATGTGAATCCCTTCAACGCGGGCTCCACGGGAAGCTTTCAGCTTCGCTTCAACGTTCCCGAAGACCTTGAGGAAACCGAGGTCAACGCGCAGAATGGGCTTTATCTGCGCGCGCGCGTCACGAGAGTCGAGCATTACGACTCCGTGAATCAGCGATGGATCGTGCCGTATCTACAGACTGCGTCCTTTACGTGGCGATACGGCGGAGCGGTGAGCGCGAGCAGGCTGTATTCCGAAAACAACGCCGAGACGGAGGAACTTGCGGACTGCGCGGGCATCGCAAGACTGGGCTTCACCGCGCTGGACGTCATGGAGCCGGGACTGCGCGCGATGTATATGCGCTTTGAGCACTCGCCGCACGCCATGCCGCTCTCGCTCAGGTTCCTCGTACGCGCGGGCTCAAGAATGGAAAAGCTCCGCTGGGAGGCGTGGACGGGAAAGGGCTTCACGCCCGTGCAGTGCGTCGATGGGACGGAGGACCTGAGCCGCAGCGGAGAGGTGTTTCTGTATATCACCGAGCCGCTGCCGGAGCATACGCTCTTCGGCGTGACAGGCTGCTGGCTGCGTCTCGGCAGGACGTCTGCGAGACAGGAACGCATGCCGGTCGTGATGGGGATAGAGATGAACGCTGTGGACGCGGTGCAAACGCGCCGCGAGCCTGAGCAGTTTTTTGACACCGGTATATATGAAGCGGGCAAAACGCTTCGGCTTTTGAGCGCCCCTGTCCAGAGATGTGAGCTCTGGGTCGATGAGATGAGCGGCCTGTCCGAGAGCGAGGCGCGTGCTATGGCCGCCGAAGGCGGGGACTGCGTGAGGCTTGAGACAGAGGGGCACAGAGTTGAGCGCTGCTGGGTGCGCTGGGAGCGAACGGAGGATCTGAGCCTTTGCGGAGCGGACGCGCGCGTCTACACGCTTGATGCTTTCGACGGCGTCATACGCTTCGGCAACGGCATTGCCGGAAAGGTGCCGCCGGAGGGCGAGCAGAATATCCGCGTCGAGTTCACCAGCGGCGGCGGAAGACGCGGCAATGTGCCGCCCGGCGAGGTAAACGGCATACTGTTGGGACTTCCGCGCGTCAGCACGGTTGAGAATATCACCCCGATGGCTGGCGGAACAGACCGCTGGGGGATCGACATGATAGAGTCGATGGGGAACCGCCGCCTGAGACATCAGGGACGCGCGGCGTCGGCGCAGGACTATGAGGACATCGTGCTTGAAATGTTCCCGAGGGTGCGTCACGTGCGCTGCTTTTCCGGCGTCAACGGAGAGGGACGCGCGGCGCGCGGCGAGGTGACGGTCGTGATCGCCGGAGAAGGCGAATGCGGCGAAAGCATGGACAGGCTCTGCCGCGAGGTGGCCGCCGAGCTGTCGAGACGCTGCTCCTGCTGCCTGGTGGCGGAGGGCAGACTGCATGTGCGTCCCGCGCTCGAAATAAAGGTGAACACCACCGTGATGCTCGAGGTCGAAAACCTCGACCTTGCCGCGAAAACGCAGCAGGAGATAGAAGAACGCATCAACCGGCTCATAGAGCGCGAGTGGAGCCGCCGCGCCATCGGCGCTCAGCTGAATCTGCGTGAGTTGTGGAGCGTGGTGCGCGAGATACCCAACGTGCGCTCGATACGCCGCATTCTCGCCGAGGGCGAATATGACGAAAACGGCGTAAGAAAACTTGTCCCGCTGGAAGACGACGATGAATATCCCTTTGCCGTCGCGCTCAGCGGAGTTCACAGCGTAAAGCTTATATAGTATGCCGGAACACGGTACCGGGAGGTGAGTGAGCTTGCTTGATATCCGTCATGTGGACGACCAGAGCTACGAGAGTATTGTCAAAAACGCAAAGGCGCGACTGCCATGGCTGTGCCCGGCGTGGACGGATCATAACGCCCACGACCCCGGCATTACAGTTCTTGAGCTCATGGCATGGTACAAGGAGCTGCAGCAGTTCTATATGGACAGAACTACCGGCGCCATAAGACGAAGCATGCTTGAGCTGGTGGATTGCGCGCCGCTGCGCGCAAGAGCCGCGGAATGCGTGACCGAGCTTCCCCCGGACAACGCCGGAAGGACGGTGCTCAGCCGCCTTACCAATGCGCAGGGCATGGAGTTTGAGCTTCTCGAAAGTGTGCCGGAAAAGCGCGCGGTACTTGACAGGACGACCGTGCGCTCCCGCAAGACAGGAAGGGAATTCAATGTCGACGCTCTGATAGAGGGCGGCGTAAGCTACTGCCCCTTCCGCTTCGGCGGAGTCCCGGATACCGAGCTGAGACTGGGCTTTTCCTCTGTTACGGAGCGCGAGCTACGCCTGTGGTGCGAGATACCCGACGACGGAGGCGTAAAGCGCAACCGTCCGGCTGCCGACAGCCTGTTGCCGCGTACGCTTGTATGGGAGGCGGAGGGCTGCGGCAGGATAAAGCCTGTTTTTGATGAGACCTGGGCGCTGAGCTGGAGCGGCTATGTCTGCCTGCCGGTACCTGAGAAATGGAAGCCCGGCAAGGACGGACTGTATTGGCTGAGGTTGCGTGAGACCGAGCCCGGCTGTGAGGGCGAGGCGCGCCTGAGCGGGGTTTATGCAGGGCGCTTCCGCTGCGCGCAGCAGCGGACCCGTGCGAAGAGCTATTCTTTTAGAATCGCCGCTGCGCCCGCTCAGACGGTGAAGGTCGTGAGCGCACAGGCCGAAGGGGCTGCGGCACAGCTTTTCCTGCGGCGCGGCGAGGGCTGGGAGCGTGTGAAGGATTTCAGCGACGATCCCGACGGCGCGGCGCGCAGCTTTACGCTCGACGGCGGCGGCAGCGCGCAGGACGGAGAGGACAATCTGCTGATCGTCTGCCGTGACAGCGCCTGTGTGGGAAGGCTTGCGTTTGAAAGTCACGCTCTGCCGGAGGAGAGCTTTTTCCTTGACCTCGGCGGGCAGACAGCAACAAAAATATCGCTGATCTGTCCGACGCTGTGCGCCGACGGCGCTGTGCGGCCGGAGCTCTGGCACAGAGTGGATGATCTGGCGTCCGCCAAGCCCGGTGAGCGGGTTTTTGTGCTTGACGCACGCCGCGAGCGCATACGCTTCGGCGACGGAAGAAACGGCGGGATACCGGCGCGCGGCGAGGTGACGGTCTCGGATCTTGTGGTCTCGCGCTGTGCCTCGGGAAACGTGCCGCAGGACGCCGGACTGTTTTTTGAAAGCGACGGCGTTCCGGTGAGCAACAGCCCCGCATACGGAGGGACAGACCCGGAGACTCCGGAGCAGGCGGGAGCGAGGCTGAGGCTTCGCCTGTCGGACACGCCCAAGTGCGAGACCGCGGAGGACTATGAGCGCTGCGCGCGGAAGACGCCCGGACTTCGCGTAGCCTGTGCGAAGGCTCTGCCGGGCTATGACGCAAATCAGAACGGCGTGCGGCGCCGCAGCGCATGCGTGTGCGTGGTGGTTTTTCCGCAAAGCGACGAGGAACGTCCGATGCCCGACCGGCGTTTTCTCAATGCGGTCGACCGTCAGTTGGAGGGGTTCCGTCAAATCTGCATACACACGCGCGCCATTGCGCCGCGATACATATCGATATCCCTGTCGGCGCAAATCTTTGCGGAGCCTCTTGCCGACGAGGAAAAGCTGCGCGAGGCAATAAAAAGGGCGTTCCGCCCATGTGCCGAGCTTGTCGGAAGAACGATACGCCGGGATGAGCTGATCGCAAAGCTGCAAAAGCTCCCCGGAGTTCTGGAGGTGCGGCGGCTCGAGCTGCGCGGCAGAGATCAGAACAGCTATCAGACCGCCGCGGGCGACCTTGACATCCTGCCGAATGGGATCCCTGTGCCCGAGGATATTGAACTGGTGCTGACCGACACGCTGAAATAATAAGCCGTAAGCAAAGCGGAGGAGGAGGGAACATGAGCGCAACGCAGAAATATCTGAATATCTGCTTGCGGGAGCAATGGCTTCAGGGCTGCCTGTGGCGATGCGAATGCAGCGGAGGGAGCGTGACGCTCGATCCCCAGGTCTACCGCGGGGCGATATACCTTGCGCCGATAGACAGCGCGGAGAACGGCTTTGAATGGGACAGGGTAAAGCTCGACGCCGCGCTGCCGAAAGACGGCGGAATACGCGCCTATGCTCTTGCGCTGGACACGGACGACCTGCCCGAATGGCCCAGAGAAGGCGAGGGCAGGGATCCGCAGGAGCTTTTCGATGCGCCGACCGCTGCGGGAAGAGACTTTCTGCTCTCCGGGATGCATGGCAGATATCTGTTCCTTGCCCTCGAGCTCAGCCGTGGAGGCCCGGTGCTGCCGGAGATACGCTCCGTGTCGGTGCGAATGGGCGGGGATCATATGGTCGATTACCTTCCGGGTATATACCGAGGGGACGATTTTACCTACAGATTCCTTTCTGTATTCAACAGCGTGCTTCAAGACACGGAAAAAAAGATAGACGATCTCAGCGCGCAGCTGGATCCCTCAAGCGCGCAGACCGACATGTTAGGGTTCATCTCGCACTGGCTCTGCCGTGAGCCCACGGGCGACGAGGACGCGCTGCGAAAAGAGCTCCCGGAGCTGCTGAAAAGCTATGAGACGCTCTATACGCCAGAGGGCGTGCGGCGCAGCGCGAAGCTGCTCACCGGAGTGGAGCCGACGGTGATCGAGCATTTCTCGGTCGACCCGAACGACCCGGACTGCTGCAATCCCGAGCTGTACCGGCGGCTGTACGGCGACGATCCCTACCGCTTTTTCCTGCTCTATCCGCAGGAGGTCTTTCATAACCGCAGCGAGATAGAGCAGTTTATGAGGGATATGCGCGTTCGCATCCCGGCCGAGTCTGAGATGGAGCTGGTGCTCCTGAGACCGTGCGTCAGGCTTGACTGGCACACATATCTGGGAATGAACTCTCGTATCGGAGGATACGTTTCGGCGGCAATCGACGACAATACAACGATTCATTACGACACGATCATTGGAGGGGAAGAACAATGAGCAGCCAGATGGATTATTTTCCCATAGAGCGCAACCGCTATTTCTACGGCAAGCTGCTCTCCGTGCGTGATTTTGAAACGGAGCAGCGATATATTCGCGGCAAGGCAAACCTCATGAACCGTCTTGTGACAGGCGCGGGCGTGGTTTGCGGCCTGAGCGTTATGGTGAGCAACGAGTCGACCCTGCTCATTGAAAGCGGGCTTGCACTGGACTATCAAGGCAGGCTTATAGCGGTGGAGGAGCCCATCCTTCGCAAGCTTGAGATGCTTGAGGGCAACGAGCAGCTCTCGGACAAGGATTCCGCCTGGCTGTGCCTTACGTACAAGGAAACCGATATTGAGCCGGTGAACGCCGCGGGCGGAAACGTCGGCGAGGCGGTGCAGTACAATATGACGCGCGAGGGCAGCCGCCTTTTCCTCACCACAGATCCGCCCGCCTACCGTGCGCTTCTCGAGGCGTCGGGCAAGGAGAACATCTCGGTGCTCTACGACGGCGAGGATCTCACACTGGTGCTTTCTGCGCCGTCCGCCGTGTGCGCGGGCGAGGAATTCGAGCTGGAGCTGCTGCTGGTCAAAAATGAGAAAACGCCGCCCGTGCGCTTTACCATAGAGGCCGAAAGCACGCTGATAGAGAGCGAGAACGGCAAGGCAAAGCTTGAATTTCAGGAGGACCCGAAGGAGAAACGCTGCGTCTATACCGTGCCCTTTACCCTGCGGGCAAAGCAGATCAGCACCGCCGAGGGCCCGCTGTTCCCCTCGGGCGGCAGTCTGAGTCTGCAGATCGGCGACCGCAGCGTCAACGATCCCGTGGGGCTCGAGGCGCGCGTGCGCGTCTGTCAGGACCGCGAGCTGCTTGAGCGCTGGCTCGAAGGCACTGACACGCTTGAGCGCCATCTGCGCGGCGGGGATATGCCCATCTATCTTGCAAAGCTTGAGCTGATACATTCTGCCGGCAGCGTTTTTGTCAGCTCGGTGACGAATCTGCCGTTCAGACAGAGACAGGGAGGAAAAAAACAGAAGGTCGAGCACAGCGGCATACAGACCGTGCAAACCTCCGTGCGCACGCTTGAATACTGGCAGCAGCCCGACGTCAAGGCGGCTTTTTTGCCCTCCAACGGCGCGCTGCGGCTGGATTTCGGCATACCGACGCCCGAGCAGTACGACTACACCGTGAGCCACGGCACCGTGGATCTTACGCTCCCCGGCGGGCTGAGAGTGAACAGCAAGATATACTCCGATGAGATCGAGCACGGGCTTGGCGCCGGAGCCGTGGACATTCGGCTGAGCGTCGAATTCGCGGACAGGAAGCGCGATGACGAGACCGCGCTGTTCTTCGGAAACGCCGACGTATTCCGCGGAAAGACCTCGCCGTCTTCACCGCCGTGGGTCGAGACCGCTGTGCTGGTCTATCCCGAACGCGGGACAATGCGCATAGGCCTGTGGCTGCATGACATGGTCGAGGGCAACCGCATCACCGTTCATTTCTTCGCGCAAAAGCCCGAGCGCGACACAAACCGCCTTGTCGGGAAAAAGCAGGTCAGCCTGTCGATCACGCCGGAGCTCGCGCGCGTCGCGTGCCGCGGCACGGTGCAGTTCTGCGCCGAGGTGTCCGGCAGCGCCGAGAAGGGCGTTACCTGGTCTGTCGTCGAGAAAGGCGGCGGAGCCATCGACGAGAACGGATTGTATCAGGCGCCCGAGCTTCAGGGCACCTATGAGGTAGTCGCGACCTCTGTGGCGGACGAAACGGTTTCCACAAGCGCGTTCGTTATCGTGGAGTGAGAGCGGCGCGCAGCCGCGGGAGGATGAATCGTATCGTCATGGAAGCTCTGCTTCCATGACAATCACAGGTGGAGGAAGAGATGGAAGGCAGGATCATCCGTGAACGATATAAGGTGATCAGGGAGCTGGCGTCGGAGCCGGAGTTCACCGCCGTGCAGGCGGTCGATATCCAGGAACGCCAGCGGCCCGGCTGTCTGCTCAATCTCTACGAGGGCGAGGCGCTCAGGCGGTGGGGAAAGCTTTTTGCCGACCTGAGGACGGAGGATTGCCCGCAGTTTCGCTGCGTGTTTCTGGATGGTGAAAACAAGTCCCTTGTTGCGGTCTTTGAGGATGTGAAGGGCGTGTCCTTCGACATTTTGCTGACGCGGGGGAAAAAGCTTGAACGCGAGGACAGACTGAAATGGACGGAGCGGCTGCTGCACGCTGCGCTGATGCTCAACAACATCCCGCGTGAGCTTGCCTGCGGCGCGCTGCTGCCGGAAAACGTGCTGGTGGATGAAAAGGACGGCTCGCTGACGCTGCGGTTCGTGCTTCCGCCGATCCGGGCGGGGGAGCCTGTGCGCATGGCGGCCGAGTACGTTCTCGCGCTCTATCCGCGCAAGTATTGCAGAACAGACGCAGAGGACGAGCTGCTCGACGCGCTTGAGCTTTGCGGATTCGGCTCGCTCGCCGAGCTGTACTCCTTTTGGCGCAGAATGAACGAGCGGATCGCCGTGGAATATGAGGAGTGGAGCAGCCAGTCCTTTTTGAAGCGGTGCTGGCTGCAGTTGAAGCGCGTTGCTAAGAGAAAAACAGCCGCGAACCGCGCGGCGATGTCAGCGAGGTGAAAATGGCATGAAGTTCTCAAAGGCGGCGAACAGGATCATGGCGTTCATCTGCTTTTTGGCGTTGAGCGCAAGCCTTGCGCTGGCGTTGTTCGGCAACGACCTGTGGGAGTATTATAATGTCCTGCGCTGGGGCGGCGGTTCCGAGTGCTATTTGAAGGTCGCCCACGGCAACAGCAGCGACATCTGCCTTGCCCGCTGGGAGAACAGGGAACGCCACATTCTCAATCTGCGCTTTTACAGCCACGAGGGCAAGCGCCTTGCTAACTGGAACGTCACCGTGCCGCAAAATGCCGACAAGCTGGCGTCGATATATCCTTATGACAGAGCGACCGTACTGCTCGGCTTTTACCTCTCGGAGACGGATGAGACGACTGGGCTGAAAAAAGACAACACGGCGCTTGCGATCTATTCCGGGCATGAGTCCGGCATGCTTACCACGCTCTATTATAACGATTGCAGCGGCGAGAGCGGAATGGAACGATGCGGGGATCAGTATATATGCTCATATCTGCCGGGGATAGACGAGGTGGATATTGCGATCATCGACGGCGAGAGGATCCTCAAATGCGTGTGGGACAGTAAAAACGACGTTATGACCCGCACCGACATGGGCGACAGCGACGGCGCGCTCTGCGCAGCCGTGATGCCGGACGGCTCAATCGTTACCGGCGGAAAGGGCTATCTGAGCTTCAGCAATCACTCTATCGTATTGAACAACCAGATGGTGAACTGCATAGAGGTCACCGGAAAGGGACTGTATTATTCGGATATCCACAACGCCCAGATAGGCTTCTGCGATCTCGAGGGGAAGAACGTAAATACCACGGGCGTTTTCCGCGACCGCATTTCAAACAGCACCAGCGCTTTCGGCCACAACGAATGCCGTCTCTTGACGGATTGGTCGATAACCGACGGCGGAGGGCTTTTGTGCCTGCAAAACGGCAACACGGTATTTGAGGCGCAGCGCGACGGGATCAAGCAGATCCCCGTGCACACGCCGACGTGGTTCTGCGTGACGATGCTCGTCCTTGCGGCTTTTGGCACCGTGCTTCTGTCGATGCTTATGTACGCGTATTTCTTCGTTCTGCGAAAGGGAAAAATGTCGCTCGCGCTTCACTGGGGCTTTGTCGTGCTGTCGGTCGCGTTCTCCTTCTGGGTCCTGTTCAACAAGCTTTATATTTCGCCGAACGCGCTCGAATACATCCTTGACATGCGCAGGGATTTCGCGGTCTCGGCGATAAACACCGTGTTTTCGGAGGACTATAACAACGACGAAGAGGTTCGTGTGCTGCGCATCGCGGAGATGCTTGAGCGCACCGGCTATTCGGACGTCAGCGTATATTTGCTCAAGCCGGAGGACGGCGACGGCGGATGGATAACCGAGCGCGGGCTCAGCGCAGAGATGCTTCCGGGATTCAGCGAGGATCTGATGGAACAGCTCAGAGACGACGACGAGACCAACCTTGCCTATATCCCGGAGTTCGACACAAGCCGGTTTTGGCTTTCCGAGAAGCTGGGCGACTACTACGTTCTGGTCAATTCGGCGAACGTGAGCGATACCGAGATCAGAGGGACCACCGCGTTCCGCGCGTTCAGTATAGTGGTGATCGTTTTCAGCCTGATCACGATCAGCTGCCTCTTTGCGATACACGGCGACGTAAGAAAGCTTGCAAGAGGCGTCGAGCGTTACTCCGGCGATCAGGAATGGAAGGACGTTGTGCTTGACAGCGACGACGAGCTTGCCGGCATGGCGGCGACGATGAACGCGCTTGCAAAGGAGCGCGAGGCGCAGCGTCGGGAAAATAACAGACAGGTCGAATCCTACAGGCGCTTCGTCCCGGAGAAGGTCTTGTCGCTGCTCGGAAAGAGCACGATACTCGAGGTGGACAAGAGCACGGTCGCTTCGCGCCGGATGGCGTTCCTTTCCGTCCGCTTCCGCCTTCCGGAGGAATACTACTCCAACGGAGGAAGAAGGATTTTTGAAGAGGTCAACCGTGTGCTTGAGCACACGGTCGACGTCGTTTCCCAAAAGGGCGGAACGGTATTCAACTTCTCAAACAACGGCTACGATGTGGTCATGGAGGCCGAGCCCGAGCTCGCGGCGAGCACCGCTGTCGCCATCTCGCAGGCGGCGCTTGCGATGAACGAACAGGCGGAGGAGATGAACTGGCCCAAGTTCAAGCTGCGCATCGCGCTGGATATGGACGAAATGACGCTCGGCGTCGTTGGCAACGAAGAGCTGCTCATGCCCGCAGCCGTCTCCTCAAGCCTTGTGAGACTTGAGGAAATGCTTGGCATCTGCGAGTGCATCGACGCGAATATCCTCTGCACCGAGAGCATCGTGCAGGGCGCGCGCGATTACGGCAGCCGGTATGTGGGCAAATGCCGCGTCGACGGCGCGGACGTGAGAGTCAACGAGATATTCGACGGCGATCCCTATGAGCTTCGCAAGAGCAAGCAGTCCTCCTCCAAACGCTTTTCCGAGGCAGTGCTGCTGCTGTACGGCGGGAAGGCGCCGCAGGCAAAGCGGATATTCCTTGAGCTGGTGCACGAATCCCCGTCGGACGGAGGCGCGAGATACTACCTCTACCTCGCCGACCGTATCGAGCACCTGCCGGGGACGCCCTGCGTGCTCAGCCGGACACTGGCTGACATAAGACAGCCGGTAGAATAATTACGTAAACCGCACGCGAACCGCGCAATATCTGTTTGAAAGGAGGGGTGGTCTTGTTCCAGTATTATCTCTCGCGCATGTATGAAGCGGTCAGAATGTTCTTTAGAATGATCAAGACCATCCTTGTCCGCCAGTTTGCAGTCATAAGGGCGCATATCAGGCAGATACTGAACTTCTCGCGACGGGCCGGAAAGGCTGCGACCGCCACGGTGCAGACCGCAACCGGAACCTCCGGAAAGCCCAGCAAGCGCGAGGATTATTACCGTTTTGCGCACATACTTGTTTCAAAGGCGCTTCTCATGCGGATCCTGCTCGGTATCATCCTGATTGCGGCGCTGGGGTATTACATAGTCTGGCCCTTTGTGCTTTCGCACTTTCTCACCGCAAAATTCTATGTTGAGGACAAGAGAGTGGCGGGCTGGACCGGACAGGTCATAGTCTACTCGGATAAGGAGAAGATTACGCCCATGTACGCCGGCCGCCTTGAAGACGGCGTGCTTCAGGGCAAGGGCGAGGCATACGACGCGGAGGGAAGGCTGGAATACCGCGGTATGTTTGAGGACGGGGCGCGCACGGGCGACGGTATATGCTGGAGCGAGGGCGTTCTGATCTACGACGGCGAGCTGACAGACGGAGCATACGACGGCAGAGGCAGGCTTTATGACGACAAGGGCATCATCTACAGCGGCGAGTTTGAAAACGGCCTGTATCAGGGCAGCGGCACGCTTTACGAAAAAGGCGTGCGCCGCTATGAGGGAAGCTTTCTGAAGAATCTTCCCGACGGGTCCGGCAGAGGCTATGACGAAAACGGCCGCCTTGTTTATGAGGGAGGCTATGCCGCGGGAGTATACAGCGGCAAGGGAGTCTGGTA
>JAFZQQ010000370.1 GCA_017620315.1 Oscillospiraceae bacterium
CCTCCTTGCCCTTATCGCGCGCGAGGGCGACGAAGGCGTCGAGCTGATCAGGCGACCAGCTGCGGTCCGCCTCGCCGAAGCGCCGCCGCTCGAGATTGACGGACAGCGCGTTGTTGCTAGGGATCGGGTGCTTGATCTCGGGCATCTGGTCGTGATAATAGCGGATGGCGCAAAGCTCGCTCTTGATCGTAGCGGCCGAGATCCCGCACGCCTGCCTCCATTCGATATAGGCGGCGAGATGCATCCCGCTCATGTTCGACAGCTTTTCGAGATGGAAGACGACCGCGAGGAACTTTAAAAACACCAACATCGCGCAATAGTACCTCGCCCGGGTTGCGTATGCGCCCTGACGCGCGTGACGGTGAAGCCGGTCAACTTGGGCCTTGAGGTTCAAATAGAGATGCATCAAAGCCGGGTTCTCCCGAAGGTATCGGTTCAGGTTTTCCATACTTATCAAATGCTCCTTTTTCTTTTTTGGGCGCAGTTTGCCCTTCTGCAAACGCGCCCGTTTTCAACGAATTTGCATTTTCGGTGTCTGAAGAATGCAGGTTTTTCAACAGGTTCAGCTCAAATCAGCTTTCTGTTTCTATTTATCCGGTCCTTCGCACATATGTAAGTCGGGTTGAGTACTAGGAGCCGCTGCTAGGCCTCAAGACCCTGCCTTCAAGGCGCGGCACGCCCGCTACCGTCCAAACGGCTGCGCCGGCAGTCCGGCGCTGGGGCTGGGTGGGCAGCTGCCGCACCTCAAAAAGGAAAGTCATTAAGACCACATCTGCTTTGACCTCTCGCACTCTCCGCCACTCAGCCTGTGGCTCGTTCCTCCCTCGTCAGATAGCTGAAGCCGCTCTGAGCGGTATCTGACGGAGCCGGTCTGCCCCGACTCCCTGCAGCGATAAGGCGCTGCCGCCTGATGATCCGAAGCGCACGCTCCGGCAGAGGAGGCGCGCGCCGCCGCGTCTGTGCGGCCGTGGCCCGATAAACAAAAAAGGAGCGCCGATCTGGCAAACTCGCCAGTTCAGCGCTCCTTTATTGCAGACGTTCTCACTTATGCCGTCTGCTTTTCCTGTCTGATTATTCGTGCGGTCACAGGCGCAAAAAGACCACGGACCGCACTGCTCTTACGCCGAAGGCGAACTCTGCCGTCGGCGATATGCCCTCATATTTGCGCGCATCTGCTGCGCGCGCACAGATTTTAGGGAATACTCCTTTACACAGGCCGCGCATCTCTGCCGCCTGCCGCTTTTCCTTGTCCCATGCATGCCCTACCCGTACATGAGCATTGAATTATCTCCATTAGTCGATTGCTGTTGAATATAAAAAGACAGACTTTGGCCCAAAACAGCAAAAGTCTGTCAAACCGGTAATTACATAAGTGAAAAGACGCTATCCTCCGAAATATCGGACATAACGTCCAAACTCCCATACACAATACAAGTTTACGGTCGAAAGCCGGATCTGTCAATAAAACACGCCCATTTGTGGCACAACTTTTTTCCCGCGCATATGGGAAGGCGTTTGACGCCTTTATTGGATGCGTTTTTTGAAAAATAGCAGACTTCGGCCGTGATGAGCCAAAGTCTGCCGATGCGGTTTTTGATTTGCGTACGTGAAAATATTCCAGCTGAATGAACGTGTACGATCTCCGCTATAGCGTCGCTTCCAATTCCCGCAGCTTTTCCAGATCTTTATAGTACCGCTTGATCGTCATATCCATGCAGGCCGCTCGGTTTTCCCGGCTGCGCTTCAGATAAGTATTGTTGCTGTAGAACAAAACCATGTCATGTATGCATCCCGCTATGGCCGAACAATGGCTGCTCCATTCCGTCAAATCGTCGGGCGGGATGTCAAGATCCGTCTCCCTTAAATACAGCGTCTGGATCTCCGGAGCAAGCGCGCCGATCTCACCGATGAGCTCCGCTTCGTCCTTTTCGCCGTTCCGAAATCCATTGTAAGCCGCGATCACCTCTTCTGCCAGCGTGATCAAGCGGTGTATGATCTCCTTTGTCTCGCCGATCAGCTTGTCTCCTTCTCCGGTATGCTCGGCGATATAGCCCTTGAGAAAGTCGTAGCTTGGATTAATGAAAAAACAGATGTCGCCAATTATTTCGCAATTTGCCCCCGTCTTATACCACCAATGTCTGTCCTGCCGCTCATCTGTCCAGGTCGTGCGGCAGATGTAGTTGTGGTTTTTCAGGTCTGTCTCGCTCAAGCCGAAGAAGCCGAATATGATATTCGCAGGCTTTCCTTTCCAACACGCTTCATCTCTCTGCCCGCGGTAGATGTCCAGATATTTTACTCTGTCGATCATATCGCGGTTCACAGTGGCTATTTCGGAGAGGGTCACAGGTCTCTTGAGTATCACTTCCACCGAATATCTTTTTGCGATCGTGTGCGACGCTCGGACAGAACAAATGATGTAAGCGTCTGTTTCGTAATGATATTGCCTCACAGGATAGGGATGGTATTCTTCCACATCAAAGAAAACCGTTCCGCCCAGATTGGCCCTGTACACCGGCGTCTGCATCATGGAAGGCCTGCTCTTGTTCCACAGTTCCTGCATGAGAAGCAGCAGTTTGTGAATGTCGTAGAGCGACTTCCTGCCTTCCCGGACCGTACATCTGCTTAATAGGGCATCGCATAAGAAGCTTGTGAACAAGCTGATTTGCATGCCCGGACGTTTCCGGGAGACTTGCTGAACGCTGCTGGATGCAATAACGGCGCAGCCTCTTCCGACAAACTCCTCTACGGCGGCGTCTGCGTTAAAGACCGCCGACCCATCGACTTCAAAGCCCCCGGCATGGCAGCAGTCCAAAAACAGCACCTTGCTTTGCGCGGGAATCGCTTCCATGGCGGAGATTAGATCTTGCGTAGGATACAGTTTGTCTGTAAACACCAGGAAAGAGGTACGGCTGAGGTGCGTCCCATGGCCGGAGAAGAAGAACAGCAGCTTGTCATCTGCTGAAATGGTTTTTGAGAAGTCCCGGAGCGAGCGCTCGAAATCACGGAGAAACACCGTACCGCGCTCTCCGCAAACGAGAATATCTTCCGGCAATACGTTCAGGCCTTGAACGAAAGCGTCGAATATCGCCCGGATGTCGTTTTGACAAAAAGGAAGATCGCCGGCGCCCGCGATTGTGTACTTGCTGACGCCGACGATGACAGCTTTCGTCCTGCCCATATCGCACCTCTTGTTTCTTCGTTATTTCAAAGCTCTGCTGTGAGGAAAGCGGCCGCGGTATTCCATAGCTGCCGTCCCGCCGCTATTTTACCACAGCGACAGTGGGATATCTACACCGGAAAGGCTGCGGCCTGCCCCTGCGCGAGAGCCGCGTTCCCCTTCGAGGAGAGGGCCTTGACAAGCTGTCATAAGGGAATAAAATGAAAAAGGATAAAGAAAAACCGTCGGGGAGCAGCAATATGGACGCGATGCTTGAAGCGAGTGAGAAAAACCGAATACTCGGCCGGCTGGAAAAAATCATCCGCGAAAGGGAACA
>JAFZQQ010000030.1 GCA_017620315.1 Oscillospiraceae bacterium
AAAGGCCGTGCTGCGCAAGGAGACCGCGGACATCGACCTGCTGGACCCCGTCGCGGATTCTCTGGTGCGGTTCTACTGGCTGCGGCGTCGGCTGTTTGGCGGCGGTGCGGCGAAGCGCCGCGGCATCCTCAGCAAGCGCGACAGCTCCACCGGCTACGCGCAGATTTTCGCCTACGTTGCCATCAACGCCGCCAACTACGCGCTGGACCGCGGGCTGGACGACGCGGCGGGGCTTGCGCTGCCGGAGGATCGGCGGCTGGACCGGACGAACGAGGATGACCTGCGCACGATGTGGTATCGCCTCAAGCGGGACAGCGAGTTCAACATTCAAATGGGCGCGCTGAACCTGATCTTCGCCGCGGACGAGATGAACGGTCACACGGATTTCGCACGCTACACCCCCGACGAGTTCCAGCGGGCATTCACCCGTTACAACGCCAACACGGACCGCATCACGGCTTACGGCAAAGAGGTCTACGGCTACTACCTCAAGTACAAGGAAGAAAAACAATGAGCCTGTACGCAATCGGCGATCTGCACCTGCACTTCGGCGCGCCGCTCAAGATCGGGCACCCGCAGCTCAAGGACAAAGCATGGAAGAACCACGAGGAGAAGGTGCAAAAGGCTTGTGCCCGGTTGCTCACGCCCGACGATACACTTGTGCTCGTCGGCGACCACAGCTGGGGCAAAAACCTCGGTGAGTGCGAGCCGGACATGGAATTCATCATGTCCCTGCCGGGGCGCAAGATCCTGCTGCGCGGCAACCACGATATGTTCTGGGACGCAAAGAAGACCGCCGCGCTCAACGAACGCTACGCGGGCAAGCTCTGCTTCCTGCAAAACAACTACTACGCCTACGAGGACTACGCGCTCGTCGGCACCAAGGGCTTTACGTTCGAGGGACCGTTCTACATCGACCGGCGCGGCCGCGTCGTGGGCTGGGATGAGAAGAACGAGGCGCACGCGAAGGAGATCGTCGCGCGTGAGCTGGAGCGCCTGCGCGTGTCCTTCGAGGCGGCGCGCGCCGACGGCTACAGCAAGTACATCCTGTTCCTGCACTACCCGCCGACGAGCATCCTCGAGGACGAGAGCTGCTTCACGCGCATCGCGGAGGAGTATCGCGCCGAGCAGGTCGTCTACGCGCACAGCCACGGCGAGACGCGCTTCCACGACAGCGTGCTCGGCGAGAAGAACGGCGTGGAGTACCACCTCGTCTCCGGCGACTATCTCAAGTGGACGCCGGCAAAGATACTGTAAAAGGCTTTTTCTCTGCAAATAATTCACCGCTGTAACTAAACATACCTCCCGCGGGATCGGACACAGACGCGCTCCGATCCCGCGGGATTTTTTTGAAATGTTGCCAGCAGAGCAACAAAACGGTGCAATGTTGTCGTTTGCGCTAACGAAAAATCCTCCGGTACCTGTTAGAATATGCGCAGCACCTCTCGAACGACGTATGCCGTTTCCGCTTCCGGGCACTGAAAAGTTTTGAAATGTTGCCGTAAACGACAACAAAACGATGCAATGTTGTCGTTTACGCTAACGAAAAAAACTCCGGCGCCTGTTAGAATATGCGCAGCACATCTCAATCGACGCCCGCCGTTCTCTCTTCCGGACGCCGAAATTTTTTGAAATGTTGCCACAAACGACAACGAAACCGTGCAATGTTGTCACTTACGACAACGAAAAATCGTGCAGAGTTTGTTATCATGAATGCACTAACGCAAAAGGAGGAACCACATGAAGCGATCCCAGTACCAAAGCTATGACGAGCTGCCGCTCTTCCTCAACGCGAGAATGGTGGCGGACGTGCTCGGCATATCGCCGTCAAGCGGCTACGAGCTGATGCGCGAGCCGGACTTCCCCGCGCTCAAGGTCGGCAGCCGCATCGTCGTTCCGAAGGAGAAGTTCATCGCGTGGGTCGAGCGCAGCACGGGAGACGCGTCGTGAAGAGCGCGAGTTCGTTCACCGCGCAGCCGCGCGTGAGCAACTGCACGATCCTGCCAAACGAGGTCTATCAGCTCAAGCTCAGCGCGACCGCGCTCGCCATCTACTCGTACCTGCGCCGGCTCGCTGATCCCGAAACGCATCAGTGCTGGCCGAGCTACGCGAATATCGCTGAGACGTTCGGGTGCAGCAAGCGCACAGTCGCCAAGTACGTCGCGGAGCTGTGCGAGGCGGGGCTCGTCAGCATCGAGGCGACGTCCGTCACCACGGCGGACGGTCTCAAGTGGAACGGCAACCTGCGCTACACGATCCTTCCGATCCAAAGCGCGGTCGACCTCTTTCACGAGCGCCAGCTTGCGTGCTATGACGCGCGCGGACAGACGAAGCGCGACGACGCGGAGCCGGCAAAGCATACGCGCAGACAGATCCCGCACGAGGAATACGTCGCGGCGCACACGGCGCACGAGCCGGAGGAGCTGCCGCCGTAGGACGCGTTTTGACTCGCGGAACCCCGCCTTGGAGGAGATGCGAAATAAGCACAAGATAAAAAGAGGTGGTCGCAAGCGCCCCCTCTTGCCCACAAAGCCCCGCAATGCGGGGCTTTCCGGGAACGGCGTTAGGTGGTCGGTGAATGTGAAAGTGCCGGTTTTAGGTGGTCGTGACGGGAAAATATGCCCGAATTGAAAGTCTTTTGACTGTGTCGCTGCCTGCTTTCTTCGCCAAGTCTGACGCGCGGTATTTCTCCGTTTGGTCAACGATATTGTTCTCGACTTGTGGTGGTGCTCTCGGTATTGTTTGGTTACCAATCATACGAAGGAGGTCACCCACATGAAGAACAGCAGAAGAAAAGACGCGGCGCTCGTCGCGAGCGGCATCATCCTCGGCGCAGCCATCGCCGCCCCGGCAGCAGGCGCGGCGCTCACGGCGCAGCAGTCCAGTCAGAAGATCGCCGTCGACGGCAGACCCGTGCAGATCGAGGCGTACGCTATCGGCGGGAACAACTACTGCAAGCTGCGCGACGTCGGCAGAGAGGTTGGGTTCTCGGTGGAGTACGATCCGATGACGAACACGGTCAACATCCGGACGAGCGAGCCGGACGCAGAGGGCGGCAAGGTCGTCACGCTGCCCACGGACGGCAGCAAGTACGTCCCGCAGGTCGGCGACCTGATCCCGTGCGGCGACGGGACGCTCTACGAGGTCAGAGACACGTCGCGCTTCGAGAACAACTGCTTCGCCCCCAGACCTCTGCCCGACCTGCCCGAGCCGACCTGCGACTGGTCTCTCTTCGAGCAGGTGGAGCTGCCCGCGCCGGAGGTGCGGCACTACGTCAGCGACGCGGGCGATAACCTCTACGTGCGAAATTTGTACGAGACCAGGCGGATGCAGTACACGCTCTACAACGCCCTCGGACGGATGCCGGAGACGTGGCGGGACGGCAGGCCGCTCGCCAAGGTCTACCTGACCATCCCCGCCGAGTACGAGGCGTACACGCCGGTGTTCTGGCCCTGGCGCGCGTCGGAACTGAAGAAGAAAGCTGCCGCCGTCCCGCGCGGGAGGTTCCGCGTGGAGGCGTGGGACTACTACGTCGACCACACCTTCCTGCAAACGCAGTACTACATCTTCGTCGGGTAAGCTATGAGAGACTACATGATCGCGCTCCAGCG
>JAFZQQ010000371.1 GCA_017620315.1 Oscillospiraceae bacterium
GCCCTGCGCTCAATCGGCATGATAAACCATGCCGACGAAGCCCCCGTTCTGCTGCGCAAAAAGCAGGACAAGGCGCATCCGAACGTGACGGTCTGGCATTTCCGCAACAACGGCACGCCCCTGCATACATGGGAGAATTGCAGCGCGGAGATCGAAACGGCGCTGTGTGTGATAGTCGTTGGCATCTGCTATGGGAAGAATAATCAGCGGATCCTGCTTTCCACCGTCCCGGCGGGAAGCGGTCTGCCGGAGCGCATCGTCTGGAAGGACAGGTATCTTTCGCCAAGATCCTTTGAGCTGATGCTCGGAAGAAGCTATACCGGCGACGTGACGGTCAACCTCGCGGACATCCCGCACATACTTCTGGGCGGCGCTACCGGCAGCGGCAAAAGCGTTTTGCTGAAATGCCTTATCATGCAGGCGTACCGTAAAGGCGCGTCCGTCGCTATCGCGGATTTCAAGGGCGGCGTGGATTTTCCGCTGTCATGGCGTGAAAAGTGCCGTATGTGCTTCAACGAAAAAGCTCTGATCGAGCTGCTGGACAGTTATGTCTCCACGCTGGAGGAGCGCAAGCGCCTGTTCGGTGACGCGGGGATTGCAAACCTTGATGAATACAACAAGGCAAACGGAACCAGGCTCAAGAGGTACATCCTCGCCTGCGACGAGATCGCGGAGGTACTGGACAAGACCGGGCTGACGAAAGAGCAGAAGGAGACTGTCGCGCAGATCGAGAGCCGGCTTTCCCTGATTGCCCGGCAGGGCCGTGCCTTCGGCATCCACCTGATCCTCGCCACGCAGCGCCCGGACGCGAACATCCTCTCCGGACAGATACGGAACAACATAAACTGCCGCATCTGCGGCAGGGCAGACAATGTGCTGTCGCAGATCATCCTGGACAATACCGACGCGGCCGACCAGATACCGAAGCACGCCAAAGGCCGCTTCATGCTCCATGACGGCACGGTGTTCCAGGGCTTCTGGCTGGAGAACACGGAACTGTGATCGGCGGTGATGCCAATGCCTGAACAGAATCCAAGTAAAAACTGCATTTCTGCCGTTTATGCCGAACACGGTGTGTTCCTCACGGTCACAGATCTGGCGGAGCTGCTGAAAACCTCTCGGTTTGTAGTAGATCGAATGCTGAAAAACGGCCAGCTCCCGGCTGCCAAGCTGGGCGGCCAGTACCGTGTCAGAACAGACGATTTTATCAAATGGTGGAACGAGCAGGTCAAACAGGAACAGAAGAATATACTAAAGGGCTGCCTGCGGTAGTGGGCAGCCCTAATATATTATGATTCCACAAGTTTTTGATAAATGCAAAAATGCCAAGGTTGTGGCAAGAAAAATGGAAAAACCTCTTTGGAAAGGGGTTGGAAATGACAGCTATCGGTTCGCCTTTTCTGCAATCCGAGTCATTTAAGAACGAAATGTTCTCGGGATCGCATGGCGGTCTGAAACTCACCAAAATCGACATGTTGTAAAGCAATACCGGCTTCATCAGCAAAACGAACGATCGAAAGCACCGCTTGATCGTAATTCTCTCCAGTTTCAAGGTTATACTCAAAGGTCTCAATAAACCTATCAAACATCAACCGCTGCTTCTCTTCGCAACGAGCAACGTGTAACCTAAATTCCTCGTGGTACTCGTTCATCTGACGAGTTGATTCTTGGAGGATCGCAGCCATTCGCTCGTATTCCTCAGCATTCAATTTTGCATTTTTGATTATTTCTCGTGTGCAGGTTACAACGTAACTGGCGGTCGTATAAATCGCCATCGGGACAAACGGACTGACAGATTTACCAAGAATAGCAACCACTGCCTTGGTAAAGTAAATAGTTGATGCGGCTTTTGCAGTGGTATCAACAAGCTGATCACGCAGTTCTTCGGCTGTTATTTCTCCGCGTGCATATGAATAGAGAGCAACACCGCCGTCAATAATACCACCTGCCATTACGGTTGCAGCCGTTGAATCGCTCAGCAATGCGCTGCCTGCTTTTATTCCCTGATACCGAATAGCGGTACTTATCGCTCCGGTGGCAGCACCACGAACCCCACCTTTTACGGCATCAGCACCCACATCAGCCAGCGCCTCGGACAAATTTTTCTTATCCTGAAATACAGCAAACATATTTGTTACCCCTGAAACGATGCCAGTAGTAACAAAACTCGCCTTGGCCATATTTGCCGCGGAACACTTCATTTCTGCAGCAACTTGCCTGTGTTCAAATCTTTGCGCATATAATTCCGGTGAATCATACGCTTCCTGCACTTCTTCAATAGTTGTGCCGCCTGAGGACGCGCCTTGATAGTGGGTTTCATCTGTTAAATGTTCATGAACATTTCTGTAAGTCTCTGCATGAATGCCTTTGGAATCTGCTCTTGCCTTTGATAGTTTCTTTGCCTCGTCCAATAATGAGCCTTCTGCATTATAGTCATCCTGCCTCCGGATCAAGCGATCCATACCGTCATACTGACCCCATCCTTTGTTTTTGGCCCCCGTTTGGTCAAATACAGATTGTGCCGCGCTTGTATCTCTGCCATGAGACGAGGTCTTTATAAATTTAGCCTGAATCTTCTTTACTGTCTTTCCGTAGTCCTGAATAAGTATATCTGCTTCCGCAGCGGGATCCGTCACATCTGTCACGACCGCTCTTGCCGTCATTCCTCTTGAGGCTGCATCTGTATTGAACTTTGCAGATTCGATGTATTCGAACAGATTTCCTTTTTGCGCATCAAAAGTACCATGCTGGATTATTGGCGTGCTCACTTTCCAGCGAAAAAGACTCATGCCATCAACTGCAGAATCTGTAGCATCGCGTGCCGCCTGAGATGCGGTATTTCCGAGCAAGGTCCCTGCTGTCTTTGCGGCATCAGTTGCAACCGTTTTTGTCTTCTTCCGAAAAATAGACATTTCAAAACTCCTATAGCAAAATAGCTATTGCAATCACCACGACCACAGATACAATTAACCTAACCAATCTCCAAACATACAATCTGCTTGCGGGTAAGTCTCTAAACTTGAAGAACACGGGGCAGGCCAGAAGAGCACAAACAATAAACAGTATCCCCTTTAATACACTGCTTCCAAGAGATAGAATTCCAATCACCACAAAGAAAGCCATAGCAAAGAAGTTTATTATCAGCATTTTATTTGCTATCGGCTTCCACAGCAGATTCCCGACAGGCGCATCTTCGCCAACCATTTTGAATGTATCTTTTCGCACCTCTTTCAAATCTGCTATGGATGCGGATAAAGCCTTTTGTGCATCACTAGAGACTTCACCGGTTGATGTCAAAATGGGTGTAGCTAAAACGTGATAATATATCTGAGCCATCAGCCACGAAAGATGTAGTGTTTTTTGCTCTACCGTTGATAGATCGTCAAAATCAACGTATCCGTCTTGGTCAATGGTATGTTCGCTTTTTATACGATCCAGTTCTTTTATAAAGGGTGCAAATATTTTGTTTAGCTTCTTTATGAAGCCGGAGTAATTGTCCGATATCTTTTCAATGCCGTGCATGCATGTAGTGATGGTATCCATTTGCGCCACAGCGTTTTCTGCCTCGGCATGTATTTTTTTTGCTTCTTCAAGGCGCTCTTTTCCCTTTACGCCAGCAATCACTGCCGCAACCGCTAAAATAGGTGCAACCACGATTCCGGCAAGAACCAGCTTACCTGCTGCCATTCCTAAACCGCCTGCGGCTTTTGCTCCGCCGCCAAACCATGCGAGAGTAGCGTTTGTCTTTGCCGCGCCTGAGAGCGCAGCGATGGCTGTTCCCGTTGAAGCGCTTCCGAACATCATTGCTCCGCCATAAGCAGCAACACCGACTAATGCACCTGTCCCAACTGCCGCAAAGCCTGCTTTTGCAACTTCAGAAGCAGTCATCGATGCGTTCTCAATGTTCATTAGTGTTTCTGACGGTTCTTCGTTGTATCCGATAAAATGGGTATTCGTAGTTTCGACACGGTTTAGTTCAACATTTTTGAAAGTCCCAAAAGATGTAACAAACGCCTCCATGCCTTCAGACCACGCGCTTATTTTTATCTTACCGAGTTCCTCTAATGATTTCGACGTCTTTTCTTTTTGTGATTCGAACTTTGCTTTAGAAGTATCATAAATATGCTGAGCATCGTCGAGGAGTTTTTGTATTTCTTCTTTGTGGGTTATTGGTTCTAATAGGCCCATAGTATCCTCCCCAGTCCTCTTCGATCTTGACGGCAGACTGCTACTGAACATATCTGCTGTTTTCCCGCTGTTTATATTATTGCATCACAGTATAAGTGGCTTTTCAATCGTTTTAAACATGAATAGCTCACCGAAGATCGCTCTCTTTGCGCAGAAGCTCATAAAGCCTAATGAGCTTGATCTTCTGCCCGTCCTTGGCCATGGCCGAAGCCCTTCTTCCGGGTACAAACTTATAAAATAATTATAGTGAAAAATGCCGAGAAAATCAATGTTTGAGCGTAACTAAATCGTTTCTTGATGACGATTTTTATACATTTTTGTCGGGCGGCGGGTCATAATCCCTGCTACCGGTTCTTTTTCATAGTTTTTTGCGAGTGTTAAGAACACCCAAAAGTACACATCACCAACATTTAGGGCTTAATCCAGCACCGGAACGCAAAAATCGGGCTCTGGTGTAGACGTAAAGCCGCTCTAGGGTTCGATTTAACCGTATTTTGCGTAATTTTTGCTTGTTTTTGCCAAAAATGTAAGAAAAAACCTCTTTTGCCGTGTTGACAAAAGAGGCTTTTTTGGAGCAGGGTACGGGAGTCGAACCCGCCTTACCAGCTTGGGAAGCTGGGGTAATACCGATATACCAACCCTGCTTATTAAATTATTTTTTTGTTCGATAACGTTCCAAATAGCGTTCCAATTATAGAAAATCAAAATTTTAATGCCAGAAAAGCCTTGGAAATACAGGATTTTGTTTGAAGTGCCTCCCAGGCTTGGGAAGCCCGTGTACTACCGATGTACTAACCCTGCGCTGTTCTTATATACCCATTATAGCACAGGCTCCGGCGGTTTTCAAGTCGAAAGTTGCCGCACCTTACAGCTTCTCGAACCGCTTGCATGCTTCGCCGCCGCGCGTCACGGTCTCGTCCCACATGGCGGTCGGGCGCACCCAGACGCCGCCCTCTCCGTAGAGCGCGCGGTAGACGACCATGGGCTCGAGCGTCTCCGAATGACGGGCGACGTACAGGAGCTCGTATTCGTTCCCCTTGAAGTGGCGGTATTTTCCCGGCTCCAGCGCCGGCAGAGGCGGCAGCTTTTCGTTTTCCATGAGGCACCTCGCGGTCAGTTTTCGTACGCTCCCATTGTACCACGTCCGCGTCATTTTGCAAGCGAGAAACGGCGCCGGCCGGTGATTGACATAACGACATTTAAGGCATATAATATTATTTCAAATCACTTCAACCAGTTAAGGAGGTCTGCGCCGTGAACGGACATGAGGCGGATATCGGGATGTTTCTGCACCGCAAGGCGGCGGAGCTGAAAATAGCCAACGCCTTTGAGCCTTCGGATTACGAGAAGGCCGATATCAAAAGAGGACTCCGCAACGCCGACGGCACGGGCGTCATCGCCGGGCTGTCGCATATCTGCAACGTGCAGGGCTACTATATCCAGGACGGCGAGCGGATGCCCATGGCCGGCCGACTGACCTACCGGGGCATCAACGTCAGGCAGCTTGCGCAGAGCTTTATCGACGAAAAACGCTTCGGTTATGAGGAAACGGCCTATCTGCTGCTCTTCGGCTCGCTCCCCAACAGGCAGCAGCTCGACGAGTTCAAGGTCTGCATGTCCGAGCTGCGCGCGCTCCCGCCGCGCTTTACCGAGGACATGATCCTCGCCGCGCCCAGCCGCGATATCATGAACAAGCTCCAGCGAAGCGTCCTCGCCATGTATTCCTACGACGAGGAGCCGGAGCCGAACAACATCGAGGGCGAGCTGCGCCAGGCGCTTCAGCTCGTCGCCCGGACGCCGACGATCATCGCGCACGCCTTCGCGGCGAAGAAGCATTATTTCGACAATGACAGCCTCTATCTGCACCGCCCGCAGGACGACCTGTCGCTCGCGGAGAACTTTCTTTACTCCATGCGCCACGACAAGCGGTTCACGGAGGAGGAGGCGCATCTGCTCGACCTGTGCCTCGTGCTGCAGATGGACCACGGCGGCGGCAACAACTCGGCCTTTGCCTGCCGCGTGCTGGCCTCCACGGGAACGGACATCTACTCCTCGATCTCGGCGGCCGTCGGCTCGCTCAAGGGCCCGAAGCACGGCGGCGCCAACAAGCGCGTGCAGGAGATGCTGGGGCATATCAAGACCGGCGTGAAGGACTGGCGCGACGACGACGAGATCACGCGCTATCTGGAGCGGATCGTCCTCGGCGAGGTCGGCGACGGCTCGGGGCTCATTTACGGTATGGGCCACGCGATCTACACGCTGTCCGACCCGAGAGCGGAGGTCCTGAAGTCCGTCGCGAGGACGCTCGCCGTGTCGAACGGCCTGACGGACGAGCTCGACCTCATCGAAGCCGTTGAGCGGCTCGCGCCGGACGTGCTGAACCGGGCTGCCGGCGAGGAGCGCGTCATGTGTGCGAACGTCGATATGTATTCCGGCTTCGTTTACAGTATGCTCGACATCCCCGAAGAGTTTTACACGCCGCTTTTCGCGATGGCCCGCATGGTGGGCTGGTGCGCGCACCGGATCGAGGAGGCGTACAATCCCAACAAGATCATCCGACCCGCCTACAAGGTCATCTCCGACAAAAAGGCGTTCGTTCCGATGTCGAAGCGAGTATAAGGACAGCGAGAGGTGTGACCATGGTACGGCCCATCATGAAGGACCCCGTCTTTCTCGCGCAGAAGTCCGCGCCCGCCTCGGCGGAGGACAGGGAAGTCGCTGCTGATCTGATGGACACGCTGCTTGCCCACAGGGACGGCTGCGTCGGCATGGCGGCGAATATGATCGGTGTGAACAAGCGCGTCATCGTCTTCGAGGACGGAGACGCATACAGGACGATGTTCAACCCGGAGATCGTCAAAAGCAGCGGCGCCTTCGAGACGGAAGAGGGCTGTCTTTCCCTCGCGGGGACGCGCAGGACGAGACGGTTCCGCTCCGTCAAGGTGCGGTATCAGAACGAGCAGATGCAGGAGCGCTTCAAGACGTTCACCGGATGGACAGCCCAGATCATTCAACACGAGATCGATCATCTGAACGGCATCCTGATTTGAAAAACGGTAAAAAGCGCGCTGCCGCATGATCTGACCGGTCGTGCGGCAGCGCGCCTTTTATGTCACAGAAAACAGGCTACGCGGACGCCTTGACGTGTTTCGGCTTTTTTCCGATCAGTATCGAGATGACAAGGCAGATCGCCAGCAGGAACGGATAGAACAGGAACGGGATGATGGAAATGCTGGAGATGCCGCTCAGGGTCGCCGCGATGAGGAGCTGCGCGCCGTAGGGGATGATGCCCTGGAAAATACAGGAGCAGGTGTCAAGCAGCGAGGCCGTCTGGCGCGGCTCCACGCCGTATTCGTCGGAGATATCCTTCGCGATGGGAGCGGCGATGACGATGGCGACGGTGTTGTTCGCGGTCGCGATATCCATGATGCCGGTCAGCAGGCAGATGCCGAACATGCCGCCCTTTTTGCTTTTGGCGTGCTTCCGGATGAAGGAGAGCAGCGCCTCGAAGCCGCCGTGCTCCTTCATGAGGGCGCTGATAGAGGCGACGAGCACCGTGACGATCATCGTCTCGAACATGCCGCCGGTGCCGTCGCCCATGGCGGAAAAGGCGGTGGAGAACGTCAGCGTGCCGGCCGTGCCGCCGATGAGGAAGAAGAGGACGATCCCGATGCCGAGCACAAGGAACACGTTGAGCCCGATGAGCGCCAGAATGAGCACAAGGAAATAGGGCAGCGCCAGCCAGATGTTGAATTCGTAATGCGCCAGCTCCGCGCCCGGGTTCTGAAGCGTGTAGATCACGAGGATGATGAGCGTGATGACGGCCGCGGGTAGCGCGATCTTGATGTTGGCCTTGAACTTGTCCTTCATTTCGACGCCCTGTGTCCGCGTCGCGGCGATAGTCGTGTCCGAAATGACGGAGAGGTTGTCGCCGAACATGGCGCCGCCGACGACAGCGCCGATGAGCACCGGCATACTGAAGCCCGTGCTGTTGGCGATCTCCGCCGCGATAGGCACGATGACCGTGATGGTACCGACGCTCGTGCCCATGGCCATGGAGATGAGACAGGCGATGAGGAACATGCCGGGGATGGCCAGGTTGCCGGGGATGATGTCGAGCATGAGATTGGCCGTGCTGGAGGCGCCGCCGGCCGTTTTGGCCAGGCCGCTGAACGCGCCGGCCATCAGGAAGATGAAGAGCATGATGACGATGTTGTCGTCGCCGATGCCCTTGGCGCAGATATGCACCTTTTCATCGAAGCTGAGGCTGCGGTTTTGCACGAAGGCGACGATCAGCGCGAGACCGAAGGCGACGACGACGGAGATGACATAGAAGCCCATGCGTCCCTCGACCGGGCGTATGTATTCGAAATAGATGCCGCTGCCGAGGTAGAGCACGAGAAACACCAGAATGGGGAGCAGAGCCTTGGGATTTGCCTTGACGTTTTTCATAAGGACAGCTCACTTTCCTTTCGTGTCGGCGTTTGCCGGACGGTGTGGTATCTGCGTTTGAAGCCAGTATAGCACATAGGGTGGGAG
Organism: Oscillospiraceae bacterium; assembly: GCA_017620315.1. Lineage (GTDB taxonomy): Bacteria > Bacillota > Clostridia > Oscillospirales > Oscillospiraceae > Hominicoprocola. Next base: position 8,728 of record JAFZQQ010000371.1, read on the forward strand.
TTTGTCACGAAATTTGATGCCAAAGTCAAAAAGCGTTGAAAGAAAAGCGTTTGCGCGAAAACGGCTTTTCCTTGTTTTTTGCGTAAGTCGTGATATAATAACCGCAGAGCGGTTATTATATCTGCGCATGCCGCCTCTCCGAGGCGGCGCGCAATAAAAAAAAGGCCGCGGCGCGGGGACGCGCCGCATGGCCGAATATATCATGTTCCGCTTTGCGGACATGATATAATAACCGCAGAGCGGTTATTATATCGGATTTCAGGCGTGCCGCCGGAGGCGGCACATGCCGAATTATACCATGACCTGCGGTCATAGTATAATAACCGCAGAGCGGTTATTATATCTGCGCATGCCGCCTCTCCGAGGCGGCGCGCAAAAAATAAGGCCGCGGCGCGGGGACGCGCCGCATGGCCGACGGACAGTCCCGGTGTTAAGGAAGCTTGACGGAGAGGGGAAGAGACTTGAGAACGGAGCGAAGCCGCACGGAATACAGGCTGACGAGCGAGGCCGTGGACGGGATCGCCGCTGCGGTCGAGGCGTATCTTTACTCTCTCAAGCTCGAGCGCACGAACGTCTTCCGCA
>JAFZQQ010000372.1 GCA_017620315.1 Oscillospiraceae bacterium
AGATAAATGCCCGTGAAATAGAGCACCGCGGGCAGGATCGCCTTGAGAGCGACGGTGCCGTAGGGAACGCCCATATACTCCGCCATAAGGAACGCCGCGGCGCCCATGATGGGGGGCATGATCTGGCCGCCGGTCGACGCCGCGGCCTCGACCGCGCCGGCGAACTCGGGCTTGTAGCCGCATTTCTTCATCATCGGGATCGTGACCGAGCCGGTGGTGACGGTGTTGCCGACAGAGGAGCCGGACACCATGCCGCACAGCGCGGAGGAAATGACCGCGACCTTTGCGGGGCCGCCCGCGCTCGAGCCGCACAGGCTGTTGGCGAGATCGATGAAGAACGCGGAGATGCCGGTACGTTCAAGGAACGCGCCGAAGATGATAAACACGACGATGTACTTCGCGCAGACGTTGATCGGCGTGTTCATGACGCCGGTGGTGGTGTAGAACAGGTCGTAGATCACCTTGCCGAAACGGACGTTCGCAAAGGTGTAGACCAACAGCGCGCCGACAACGCACAGAATGGGAATACCGACGCAGCGGCGGCACAGCTCCATCAAAGCAAGTATGGAGAGGATCGCCATTGCGACCATATACCAGTCGCGCGTGACTGTGGTCGCCATCTGAATGATGGTTTTGGCATTGATCGCAAAATAGAAAAACGGCGCGGCGCCAAGAACCATAATGACGATGTCGTACCACGGAAGATGGTTGGGCTTCTGCTCGCCCTTCTTGATGGGATAGTGCAGATAGCCGAGGATCAGTATCATGCCGAGGAACATAGTCAGACGAACCTCGGGAAGCGCGGTGCTGAAAAGCGTGACATAGATGGAATAGAGCGAGAACGCGACGGAGAGAAGGCGGACGACGAGCTTGGGCGTACCCTCCCACAGACGTGTGTTGGACTCGTTGTCGTACTTCTTCATTATCGCCTCGACGTCGGCTGCGGTGCCAACGTCGACGTCCGGCGTCATGCCGTTAAGGTTTTCGTTTTCGTTTGTGCTCATAGGCGGATCTCCTCCCAAATACTGCCATTGTCCCCTTTTTCGGGAACGGCTGCGGCGGGAACAGACCCGCCGCAGCCGATCATAGCTTCAAGCGATTTGACGCTGATTAGCGAATTACTTGGTCGGGACGGTGATGCCCTTCTCGGTGAAGTACTTCGCAGCGCCGGGATGATAAGGAACGGAGCCGTAGGAAGCGGCGAACTGAAGGTTGAGCTCGGCGCCCTTGGCATGAGCCGCGGTGATATCATCAATGTTGTTGTAGATGGTGGAGACGAAGTTGTAAACATCGTCGGCAGCTACGTCGTCACGGGCGATAACAACTGCCATGACCGCGACCGTGGTGGCGTCCTCGGGCAGATTGTAAGCACTCTTGGAAATGACGTTCTTGCTGTAGTAGGGGGAATCGGCAACCAGCTGGTTGATGTGAGCGTCGTCCAGGCTGACCAGATAGACCTGACGCGTGGCGGCGAGGGAGGTGATGGCGGTGGTGGGAGCGCCCGCGACGACGAACGCCGCGTCGATCTTACCATCCTGCAGAGCCTCGACGCTGTCGCCGAAGGACTGATAGGTCGGGTTGATGCCGGTGTCGGCGTCAATGCCATAGGCGCCGAGAACGTCGACCGCGTTGAAGTAAACGCCGGAGCCCGCGGCACCGATGGAGACGTTCTTGCCGGCGAGATCGGCAACGCTCTTGATGTTCGGGTCGAGCGTGACGATCTGAACCTGCTCCATATAGAGAGCCGCTACCGTGGAGAAGTTGTCGACCTTGCCGCTTTCGGCAAAGAGACGAGTTCCGTTATACGCATAAGCGCCAACGTCGGACTGAACGAAGCCGAGCTGGGCGTCGCCCGCCTGCAGAGCCTCGATGTTCGCCTTGGAGCCGCCGGAGGTAATGGCCGTGACGTTGGTGTTGCTCTTGTCGCTGACCTTACCGGCAATAACCGTGCCGAAGCCGTAGTAGGTACCCTGATCGCCGCCGGTGGTGAAGGTCAGGTTACCGCCCTTGCCGCCGCACGCCGCGAGAGCGAGCACCATAACCGCAGCAAGGACAAGCGCATAGATCTTTTTCATTTCACAATCTCCTTTTCAAATAATTCCGATAGCCGAAGCCATCAATGGATGGAATCATTTTATCTTTTTTATGAATAATATGCAAGAGCTTTTTCAAATTTTCCGTTTTATTGCCAAAATTATTTTTTGATTTTTGGAGCTTTTGTACAGTAAAGCGGCACGGCTTTGGTCATAACGCCCAAAGCCGTGCCGGATACGTGTGTAACGAACTTATTTGCGTACCTTGTCCTTGACTTCCTTGCCGAGGAGCGCGGTGAATTCCTCGATGCTCATGGCTCCGAGGTCGCCGTCCGCGCGATGACGCGGGGAAACGGTGGAGTTCTCGATGTCGCGGTCGCCGACGACCAGCATATAGGGCACCTTTTCCAGCTGCGCCTCGCGGATCTTTTTGCCGATCTTCTCATTGCGCTCGTCGACCTCGACGCGGAAGCCCTGCTCGTCAAGCTGTGCGGCGAGCTTTTCGCAGTATTCGTTTGCGCGGTCTGTGACCGGAAGGAATTTTGCCTGCACCGGCGCGAGCCATGCGGGGAACGCGCCCATGGTCTCCTCGATGAGATATGCCATGAAGCGGTCGAGCGAGCCGAGTATCGCGCGGTGGAGCACGACGGGCGTACGCTCCGCGCCGTCCTTGTCGATGTATTTGAGGTCAAACTTCATCGGCAGGCAGAAGTCGAGCTGGCAGGTGGAGAGCGTGTACTCCGCGCCGACGGCGGGCACGACGTTGACGTCCAGCTTGGGGCCGTAGAATGCCGCCTCGCCTATTTCCTCGGTGAAATCGATGCCCAGCTCGACCAGCACCTCGCGCAGCGCCGCCTCGGCGGTGTTCCACATCTCGTCGTCCTGATGGTACTTTTCCTTGTCGGCCGGGTCGCGCAGGCTGAGCACGCAGCGATAGTCTGTAATGCCAAAGTCCTTGTAGGTGTCGAAGATCAGGTCGCAGACCTTGGAGACCTCGTCCTTGATTTGCTCGGGCGTGACGAACAGATGCGCGTCGTTCTGGCAGAAGTGCCTGCCGCGCTCGATGCCCTTGAGCGTGCCGGACGCCTCATAGCGGAAGTCGTGGGCGATCTCGCCGATGCGGATCGGAAGGTCGCGGTAGGAGTGCGGACGGTTGGCGTAAATGCGCATGTGGTGCGGGCAGTTCATCGGGCGAAGGACGTACATCTCGTCCTCGACCTCCATCGCGGGGAACATGTTCTGCTTGTAGTGGTCCCAGTGGCCGGAGGTCTTGTAGAGGTCGACCGTGCCGACGCAGGGGGTGAGCACGTGCTCATAGCCGAGCTTGAGCTCCTTGTCGCGGATATAGTTCTCAAGGATGCGCCACACGGTATAGCCCTTGGGAAGGAACATCGGCATGCCGCGCCCGACCAGCTCGTCGGTCATGAAAAGGCCCAGCTCGCGGCCCAGCTTGCGGTGGTCGCGCGCCTTCGCCTCCTCAAGCTTTTGGAGGTATTCGTCGAGCTGCTCCTTCTTCGGGAAGGCGACGCCGTAGATGCGCTGGAGGCTGCCGCGCTTCGCGTCGCCGCGCCAGTAGGCGGCGTTGCAGGCGGTCAGCTTGACGGCGTTGCCCTTGATACGCCCGGTGGAGTCGATGTGCGGGCCGGCGCAGAGGTCGGTAAACTCGCCCTGCCTGTAGAAGCTGATGACCGCGTCGGCGGGCAGGTCGTTGATCAGCTCGACCTTGTACGGCTCTTCCTTTTCCTCCATGAACCTGATCGCCTCGGCGCGGGGCAGCTCAAAGCGCTCAAGGGGCAGCTTTTCCTTGCAGATCTTGCGCATTTCCTCCTCGATCTTGTCCATGATCTCCGGGGTGAACGCGAAGGGCGAGTCCATGTCGTAATAGAAGCCGGTGTCGATGCTCGGCCCGATGGCAAGCTTGACCTCGGGATAGAGGCGCTTGACTGCCTGGGCAAGCACATGCGAGCAGGTGTGCCAGTAGGTTTTGCGGTATTCGGGATTTTCCCAGCTGTAAGCAAAGTTTTCTTCCGCCATGATGATAGTCTCCTTTTCGATTATTCGGGGCGGATAAAAAAGAATCCCACCCCTGATTTAAGTTCAGGGGTGGGATGTAAACAGCTACATTCCACGGTTCCACCCTGCTTACGGCTCGCGCCGTCGCTCGTGTCCTCTGTAACGGGAGGGCCCGTCCCGCTCATCGCGGGCCGCTCGGGAGTGGTACTGCCGGTTCGTCCGCAGAACGCTCGCACCAAACGCGTCCCTCTCTGCGCGGCCCTTGCCGGTTTCTTCTCCGTCATCGCATTTATGGATGAAGTTTAGCACCGCGCGGACATGATGTCAATAGGGGAAATGCGGCAAAGGCAGATATTGCTTATGATGAAGGCTTTGGCCGATTATTCTTCTGTCGGCGAAGCTTCTATGTAAAGATCCTCCGCCTGCTGTTCGGCGTTGATCAAAATGTTTTTGGCGTTAAGCGGATCTCCGCCGTCGATTGCTTCAATGGCTTTTTCCACCGCGTCGATCATCAAATTGTAGAGCTTTTGATAGTTCATTGATAGTCTCCTCCGTCTGTAACGATATTAACCGATATTGGTCAATACTAATATACACTTATTTCGGTTAACATTCAAGTGGAGAGGGGCTTGAATGTTATGATCTCGTATGACAATTTGTGGGCGGTGATGAAGGAACGGGGCATTACGCAATATGCCCTGATCAAGCAATACCACATCAGCCCCGGGCAGATCACCCGGCTCAAGCGAAACGAAAGTGTGAGCACGCATACAATAGATGTGTTCTGTGGGATACTTGATTGCAGAGTGGAGGATATCATGACCTACAGGAAAGACCCTGAACAGCAGCTCTCCGAATGAAATACAGACAAAAAAAGCGGCTCGATTGAGCCGCTTTTTCAGTCGACGGTGCTCCAGCTCGCGTTCTCGCCGTCGAGGATGAAGCCGTCCGTGTCGTGGACGCGGCCGTTCTCGAGCATGCGCGCGTAGTTGTCGCCCGCCTTTGCCGCGCGGTGCACCGACGCGGCGTCGGAATAGTCGACGACGGAGCGGTAGCCGGCGTTGTTGTATGCGGTATAGCCGCCGTTGTAGCCGTAAGCGCGGTTGACCGCGCCGGTCACGCTGCCGAGACCGCCGTTCGCGGTGTCGGTGTTCGCCGTTGCGCCGCTGTAGGTGCCGGTGTTGTAGCCGCTGCCGTCGTTGTGCATGGTGTCGGTCGCGGTCGTGCCGCTCTCGGTCGCGCCGTAGCCGTCGGAGACGTTTCCGCAGCCCGCGAGCGGAAGCGAGAGCAGCATGACCGCCGCAGTGATCGCAAGGGTTCGTTTCATTGCGAAATTCTCCTTACTCCTATTTGCGATACCCGACGCATAGTATGCGGAAAAAATGAAAAGAGTTTCGCGTTAAATCATGGAGAAAGCGGCGCTTATTGCTTGCGCATTTTGCTTTCTGCAGGCTCTTCACTCGCAGTGACATATGTTTCTTCCGCGTCGTTGAGCGCGTCCAGCAGCGTTTTCCTTGCCTGAATCAGTTTTCCCTCGTCCATCAGCTCCAAAGCGTCCTCGACCTTGCCGAACAGTGTAAAATAGAGTTTTTTGTAAAGCTCCATCGCAATTCTCCTCTGCAAAACAATCGTGCAACAAATATATTACAGCAACAAAAATGGAATTGCAATACGATAGTAGCACATAATGTATTGCGAGGGTGATTGTGTGGCTAAGTTTAAGATCCCCAAAGTGCCGCCGACAACAAACAAAAGCGTTCGATTTCCAAATGATGTGCTGGAGCGTGTAGAATCGGCAATTCAGGGAATGGATTGCACTTTTTCCGCGTTTGTTGTCGAGGCGGTGCGCGTTGCACTGGACAGTCTGGACGAGGAAAACAGTGGCGGGAACTCGGCGGATTAATTGAATGAAGCAAGTAAAAAAGTGGAGAGAACAGGCGTTCTCCCCACTTTTTTATGGAAAAATAAAATTACTTTGCCGCTTTTGCCGCCTTGAACGCTTCGGTGAGCATCGGGGTGACCTTGAACAGGTCGCCACAGATGCCATAGTCCGCGATCTCGAAGATCGGGGCGTTCTCGTTCTTGTTGACCGCGATGATGCACTCGCTCTCGCTCATGCCGGCCTTGTGCTGGATGGAGCCGGAGATACCGAGTGCGATGTAGACCTTCGGGTGGACGGTCTTGCCGGTCTGGCCGACCTGGTGGTCGGCGGTGAGCCAGCCGCTGTCGATCGCGACACGGGAGCCGCCGACGACGCCGCCGAGAACCTCGGCAAGCTCCTCAGCCAGCTTGATGCCGCCCTCGACGTCCTTGCCGATGCCGCGGCCGACGGAGACGATGTAGTCAGCGCCGATGAGGTCGACGAGCTTCTTCGCCGCCTTGACGACCTCGACGACCTCGGTCTGGATGTCGTCGCCGGTGAGCTTGACGTCGTAGTTCGTGATCTTGACGGAGTCAGCCTTCGCCTGGTCGAACGGATTCTTCTTCATGACGCCGGGACGGACCGTCGCCATAGCGGGACGGAAGCGCGGGCAAACGATGGAGGCCATCAGGTTGCCGCCGAATGCCGGACGGGTCATCTTCAGGCCGCGGGACACGTCGTGGTCGACCATGTTGCCGGTCTCGTTGTCCTTCAGCTTGATGACGCCCAGGCCGTTGATGCGATCCTCGGGCAGAGTGGACGCCTTGCGCAGGAAGTCCTTATAGTTGGGCATATCGACGTCGAGGTGCGTGCAGTCGGCGCACAG
>JAFZQQ010000373.1 GCA_017620315.1 Oscillospiraceae bacterium
CAGGCCGACATGATGGTCCGCGCGTTCCAGAATGCGAAGCAGAACGTCAAGGTCGTTTGGCACCAGGACGGCCACAACTACATTTACAACACGATCGTCAACGGCGAGCTGTGGGACGAGATACAGAACCGCTGGCTTGCCCACTATCTCCTTGACATAGACAACGGCGCTGAGAATATGCCCGCGGTGCTGGCGCAGAGCAATGTCGACGGCTCGTGGAAGGAGTACAAGAGCTGGGGCGATTTCAACTATAAGTATGCTTCCGTCAGCTATGACGCCAACAGAAAGGTAATCACCTCCAAGCGCCTTGCCAACTATGCCATCCGCTACATGCAGTACAACAATCCCGACTACTCCAACGTGGAAAATATGGAGGACTACTTCCTCAATCTCCCGGACAAGCACGCGGCGGTCTATCCCGTTGAACTGGCGGAGAATACCACGGTTTATGGCGTGCCGGAGATAAACCTGAAGCTTTCCTCCGAGATCATGAACGACAAGGGGCTTATGGTAACGGCGGTGCTGATCGACACAATGGACGACGGCTCGAGCTTTGACGCATACCTGCTCAAGGAGCGGATCAACAGAAAGCTCCCGGTGAGGGAGATAGACATTCTGGACGGCATCGGCTACAAGGGCGAAACTCCCGTCATCCTTGAATATGTTCAGGACAGGACCAAGGGCAAGGTGATCTCCTTCGGCTGGACCGACCTCACAAACCCCGGAGGCGGCTATGATTCAAGGGATTACACGGACACTAAGGAGCTGATAGCCGGCGAGTTTTATGACTATACGCTTTACATGCTGCCCACGGTCTACACTGTTGCGCCTGGACACAGCCTCAAGCTTGTCCTGACCACGTGGGATCCCTACCGCGTCTTCCTTGACAGAAGCTTCGAGACGCTCAACATCGACGAAAACGGCGAGTACATTGACTACGATTACTCCTACATCATTGACAATTCCGCACTCCGCGTTATGATACCGGTCGCGGAATAATACGGGGAAAACCATCACACATGCGTAAGGGCGACGGGAACAAAACCGTCGCCCTTACGCCTTATCTTTGAAGAAGCACGATCCTGTCACCCTTGCGGTTCATACGCCGGTGGATCACACGATACCCATCCGTGAGCGTGCTGATCAACTCGTCGCCGCAGGGGCGGAAAAGCATTCCTGCGCGGGGCGTATCATCCTTGTAAAGCATGCTTCCGTCTGGAAGCAGCTCATGCGGGCAAAGATAGTCTTCCTCCTCCGCGCTGTCGAACGACAGCAAAACATACCCGTCCGCTTTTGTTATCCGAAAAAGCTCGTTAAGGGCGCGCCGCGCGTCCGCCTCCGTCAGATGATCCAGCACTGCGTATGCGGCTGCCGCGTCGAATGAGCCGTCCGCATAGCCGGTATCGGTGATCTCGGCGGTTTTCACCTCAACGCTGAAATGACCGTATTTGCGCAGTCCCGCGGTCGTAAGCTCTACAGCCCGGCTCGAAACGTCAAATGCCGATACGTCGAACCCGTTTGAAGCAAAGGCGAGCGTGTGCGCGCCAAAGCCGCAGGCGGCGTCGCAAACGCGTTTAACGCCAAGACTTTTTAAAAGCTCCAGCTCATCGTCGGTCGAGCGGTCCCAACCTTCGAGCCAACGGGAAAGGTCGTCAACGTCCTCATCATTCCAGCTCTTTTCCCAAAATTCATAATAATCGCGTTCGGTCTGCATCGCGTCTGCTCCTCCGATTCGTTATCAGTAAGGATGATATCATAGCCTTTCAATCCTTTAGGCACGCCGGGAGGCTCATCCGACCAGCGCGGCGTTGAGCTTTGAGGTATACCATATTGCAATGATGCAGAACAGCACCACCGCGAGTGCAAAATACGGCGCAAGATGATCCGCAGCGGAACGGAGGCGATGCAGCTTGTTTTTAAGAGGCACATTGTGCTCCTGCCAGTGCATAAGAAGCTTGCCGCCCAACTGATCTGCCCATGGGGCCTGCGGTTCTATGGCGTCAAGCTCGGCACGCAGCGCCTCAGCGTCATCGACGGCCGCAAGCCACTGCTCCGCACGCTCGGGCTTGATACGCAGTACGGCTGCGGCGTCGGCAGGGGAAAAGCGGGCGACGAGCATCAACCCTACGGCGGCACGGCGTTTGAACGGCAGCTTCATAAGCCTCCACAGCCCGTCGCTCACCGTAAGCCCCGAAAGCATCTCAAAAGTTGCCTTTCTGATCGGCGCGACGTCCTTTCGATAGAGCGCGTCATCCGCTGTGCGGAGCACATAGCGGTACAGTTCCCGGCGCGCCGCTTCCGGAGAAAGGTCATCCTTCCTCTCCGCCAGATACAGGAAAGCCTGAAACACAGCCTGTTCTGCCTTGTAAGTTCTCCCGGTCAGCAGCAGACAGATACGATACGCCGCCGCGCCGTCAGAACTCGCCAAAATCTCGGTACTTTTGTGCATTTCACTCATAAATATCTGCGCCTTTCCAACAAAAAGTGAAGATATTGATAAAATGAGAGATGTAAAGCAATATCACATTACATCGAAAGAGCTTTTTAACCGTTTGCCCGCTCCGACCTGTTGGGGGATGATCCAGCGCCAGGCGTCGTGAGATCATACCGAATATGCTAAAATCCCCGGCCGTTTTTGTTGACCGACCGGGGATAGCCTGCTTACTTTGCGTACGGCACGATACCCACCGAGAACAGAGAATCCTCGGTTCGTATTGACATCGTGCCGTTGTAGCGATGAACCGTGGCGGCAACTGAGACAAGACCGACGCCGTGGCCGACGCGCTTCGCGCGGGGCAGCCCGTCGCGCCCGAGCCTGACGCTTCCGGAGTACGGATTGTCCACACAGAGCGTCAGTATGGAGTCCGAGCCCTGCCGTGAGCCGATCTTTACGCGACGCTTTTCCATCGGCAGCTTTTCAGCCAGCGCAACGCCGTTCATCCGTCCATACACACGTCCAGAAACGCGAGCCGGAACGCTCCGGGGAATACTCTGCGAGCATGCTTTCCGCGTCCGCGTAGCATTTGAGGATCAGCTCATCCGCGCCGCTCAGCCGCTCGCGCAGCGCCGCAGCCAAAGAGTCCCTGTCAGGCTCAAGATCGTCCACAATGGCAATGCGCCACTCAATAAATTACCAGTCAAACTCCGGCGTGTGATTGTTTTCCGGCTTGAAGGCGTTTTCGGGCGTCATAAATGTTACGTAGTCCATGATACGCTTGAGGTCGTCATAGTCCTCCTGCATGATCACACCATAGTAATCCTTGTTCTTCCTGTTGAAGTGCAGAACATAGGCATGGAGCTTGTCTGAGACGTCCACAACGTCCGCGTAGGCGTTTGCGCGGAAGACCGCCTCATACAGGCGATACTCTTCCTCGGACCTTCCGCTGTAGGTTTTTTTGTAGTCTTCGGGCTCGAGCCAGGGGCTGACAAGCTTTTCCCTGTCGGCGCCGGCAAGAAGACTGTAATAGATCTTACGTATGCCGCCCTTCAGAACATGCCCGTCCAGAGCGGCGATCTTCAGATAGTAATCCTCTTTATCGTCTGACCAGGTGATGTTGTCATAGGCAAGCACGGCGACCTCCGCGATGCCCATCCTGCCCGCCTCGATCTCGTCCACGAACCCGTTCCAGGCACCCATAAAGAGCCCCTTCTTATGAAGCCCGTTTGCTTTATCCCTGGGCATGACGTCGAACTTCAGATAGTCCTTGATCTCCGGCCTTTTTGCGTCGAGCTGCTCCAGACGCTCAAGACGCCTGCCGTTTGCCTTCGCCTCCTCAGAGGGGAAATACCAGCGGAGACCGAGGGGGTCAAGCTCGTCCTCGAGCTGATCCTTGATCGATTCCGCCGCATACTCCACGCCGCTTTTGATGATCGACGCCAAAAGACTTCCGGAGGCCGCCTCCTCCTCGATGGTTTCCTTAGCCTTGTGTGCCTTGGCAAATTCCTTCGTGCTCTTGTACTTTCTCAACTCGTTCAGTTCCTGCTCGTCCATGCTTCTCTCTCCTTTTTGAATAAATGTGATTTTTACGCATGCTGCGCAATATCCACTGCATATCAGTATAAGTGAGATGGAGGAAAAAGCAATAAATTTTTTTATAATTATAATATGAAAAAGCTGCCGCTCAACACTGCGCAAACGATTCAACAGGCTTATGGTATCAGAACGAATGCAACAGAAATTGCAAGTAGTTATTTAAAAACAGTTAAGAACGAAACAAATAATTGAATATGTTTACATAATTTATTATAACTGTTTTATATGCGCATGTAAATGACATTTGTGCCTAGCATATTGCTTTTTCTTTTTGAACGGATATAATGTTATAAGGGAAAACCCGTCAGGATGGCTCGCAAAATTTTGTGCCGTCTGCCGAGATTTCTGACTGCGCAATCCGTACACTTGAATGATGCGGTGTTGCCCAAAAAACTGAGAAAAGGGAGAAAACACATGAAAAATCTCAAAAAACTCACAATTCTGCATTCAAATGACCTCCACGGCGATTTCCTTGCCGAGAAGGTGGACGAGAACCTCGTCGGCGGCGTGTCCCGTCTGTCGGGCTACGTCAACAAGGTGCGCAATGAGGAGAAAAACGTTATCTATACCATTTCCGGCGATATGTTCCGCGGCTCGCTGATCGACAGCGAGTTCCAGGGTATCTCCACCATCGAGATCATGAACCTGCTTGCTCCCGACGTCGTGACGCTCGGCAACCACGAGGTGGACTACGGCCTCGCGCATCTGCTGTTCATCGAGAAGTGCGCGACCTTCCCGATCATCAACGCCAATATGTACTTAAAGCTCAACGGCGTGCGCCTGTTCAACTCCCATTTCATCAAGGAGATCGACGGGATGCGCGTTCTGTTCATCGGTATGCTGACACAGGACGTGCTTGCGCGCACGACGCGCGAGGGCCTCATCGGCACGATGGTCGACATTGAGGACGCGGCGCAGGAGGTCGGTAAGATCTGCGACGCCTACCGTACCACTGACATCGACTTCACGGTGCTGCTCACGCACATCGGCTTCGAGGAGGACAAGAAGCTTGCCGCTGCGCTCGATCCCGCGTGGGGCGTGGACGTTATCATCGGCGGCCACAGCCATACCTTGCTTTCCGAGCCGTGCGAGGTTGCGGGCATTCCCATCGTGCAGGCCGCCATCGGCACCGACCAGATCGGCAGATTTGATATCATGGTCGACACCGACAACAACTGCATCGACTCCTATACCTGGCAGTGCATCCCCATCACTGCGGACAATTGCCCGCGCGATGAGGCGCTCGAGGAGGTCATCAACAAGCTCGCTATGATGGGCCTGTCCCTCGCCAGCGAGGACAACAACTGAGCTCCTCCGTCTGCGCTTCGCGCAGCCGCCTCCCCTTTCGGTGGAGGCAATGAGGAAGTAATTGATTTTGATTCCGTAAGGAG
>JAFZQQ010000374.1 GCA_017620315.1 Oscillospiraceae bacterium
CGCCTCCGGCGGGCTCAGGCGCGGGTGCCGGGGCCGCGGCTCCGCCGCCGTTCATCAGCGCTTCGATCTGCTCCTGCGTGAGCGTCCCGCCGCCTCCCGCCGGTGCGGGTGCGGGCGCCGGGGCTGCGGCTCCGCCGCCGCTCATCATCGCCTCGATCTGCTCCTGCGTAAGCGTTCCGCCGCCTCCGGCGGGTTCGGGTGCGGATGCGGCAGGAGCGTTCGCCGCTGCCATCATCGCCTCGATCTCCGCCTGAGACATCGGGCGTCCGCCGGAATCATCCTCGATCTCAGCCTCAAGGACGCCGGACGAATCCTCGCCCTCGCCCAGGCCGAAGCCGGAAACCATTTCCTTCGCGAGCTCCACTGACATAACGTTCATGAACTCGCTGCTCATCGCACCTTCGATGCTCAGCGCGAAGGAGACTACCACGATCGGGCCCTGCTGCACGGGCAGATGCTCCGCGCGCATCTGTTCCATGCTGTCGCAATTAAAGGTCACCGGCGTTGAAATGTTGACGACGCGTCCGAGGAAGTCGCTCAGTGCCGTGGAGGACGAGCCCATCATCTGGTTCATGACCTCGCAGACCGCGCTGAGCGTCAGGTCGTTGAGCTCGAACTCCTCGTCCGGCGTCTCCATTCCCATAAGGATGTCGACGATGAGCTTGACGTCGCTCATTTTCAGAAGCATGATGTTGCTTCCGTCAAGTCCTGCGACATAGCGTATCTCGACGCCTATCGCAGGATTCAGCTGTCCCAGTGTGAAGTCCTCCGCATTTACGATCCTGACTGTCGGAGTCGTAATGTCAACTCTGTGATCCAGCAGGTTAGAGACCGCTGTTGCCGAAGAGCCCAGACTGATGTTCATGATCTCTCCGATGGCGTCTATTTCCATCGGGGTAAAGATTTCATTCGCCATCTCTCTGCAAACTCCCTCCCTCATCAAGTTCCGGCTCTGCAACGATCTCCGGCCCGGTCAACTCGCCCGGTTCACTTTCAGTTGCAAGTCCCTGCAGCTCCTGCATTGCCTGTATCTGCTGTTGCTGCTGTTGTTGTTGCTGATCGCGGATCAGTGTAAACTCGCTTCTCAGCTCGCCCTGCACATCGCGTATCTTGACTGCAAGGCGTTTTTCGTGTGTTCCCATGTATCCCGCGAACCACTCGCGTCCGCCGATACGAAGACTGACCACGGAATCCTTTTTCTTATTCATGTCGATCACATCGCCGACATTCAGGTTGTAAATGTCCTGCAAACGGAGCCTTGTGCGTCCAAGCTCCGCCGTGATCTCCAGCTCGCTGGTGCGAAGGTGGGTATAGATGTCGTCCGAATGATCCTCGCGTTCCTTGCGCATCACCGCGTTGCCCTTGTTGATCTCGGTGAATATCTTGCTCAGCACCGCATCCGGAAGGCAGATGTCCAAGCGCCCGGAGCTGTTTGAGAATTTGATGTCTAGGCTGACCATGATGACCGTTTCTTCAAAGCCGATGAGCTGCACAAGCGTAGGGTTTGCCTCGATTCGCCCGTACTCGAAGCGCAGGCTTATGTAGTTCTCCCAGCTTCCGCCCATTATATTGACGAAGTCAGTCATAAGGTTCTGGTAAAGGCTCAGGTCGAGGTCCGTATAGGTGTAGTCGGAGGGCAGATCCTCCTCAACATCGCCGTTGCCGCCCATAAGTCTGTCTATAAGGCTGACCATTATGCTCGGCGTCGCCACGATGATGACCGGGGTGTCCTCTCTGTCGCCGTGGATGTCCAGATACGCCAGAGTGACCACCTGACCGTCGATCAGTGCGTTGGAAAACTCGTAGTATCGCTGCTCGTCGACCGTGTCCACCTCCACCTCGCAGGTGGCGCGGGCAAGTGCGTTGATACGGGTGTTTAGGACCTTCGCATAGTTCTCGAAAACACCGTTGAGCATCTTCAAACGCTCCTTGGTGTATTTTCGGGGACTTCGGAAGTCGTACTTTAAGTACTTCTTTTCTTCCTTCTGCTGCGAGAGGTCCTGAGTCCCGCTCATTGCTGCGGCCAACAGCGCGTCGATTTGACTTTGTGATAATACCTCGGCCATCGATCAACCTCTCCTGCCGTTCTACAGTAATCTTAGTCTCAGGGCTGCGGAGGCACGACTGCGTTCATCGCGGCGTCCGCGTTGTTAAGCCCTCCCGCATCGGCGGCTTCGCTGCCCGTTATAAGCGACGCCTCTCCGGCGCGGATACTGGTGTACTGCTCAAGCGCGTCGCCGAGCTTGCTTTCAATATCCTTGCCGGTAATGAGCAGCTCAACGCGGCGGTTATGCGCGCGGTGCGCGCCGTCGGCATTGCTGTCCACCGGTCGCCACTGTCCGTAGCCGATGCTGAGAAGCCTTGCAGGTTCTATGGAGCAGTTTTCCTGAATGTAGATCAGAACGTTCGTCGCGCGGTTCGAGGCAAGTCGCCTGTCGCCCTCGACGGGGTTCGGGGCGTCGGCACGCGCCTGCGCGGTATGCCCCATGACGCGCAGCTCGTCTATCGCGGGTACGGCAGGCTCCAGCGCGCCGATAACGACGTCGAGGATCTCCTTTCCGTCGCGGCGGAGCACCGGGCTGTCTCCGTCGAAGAACACCGCGTCCGCGAAGGACACGAACACGTACCCGTCGCCCTTGGTGATCTCGATCACGTCCTCCATCTGGCTTTCTTCCGCGTAGCTTTTCAGCGACTGGAAAAGCATCTGGAGCGCGTCCTCAACGTCCTGCGGGGTCATCTCCTCCGGGCCGAGCTGAAGCTCGCCGGTGCCAAGGTTGTCATCCCCCGCGATGGGGCCGTCGTTGCCCGAGGTCTCCTGCGCGTCCAAAACCGCGCTGGGGTTGAAGCTCTGGACTATCGCCTTCCATTTATCCTGGCTGATGGTCGACATAGAGTAGAGAAGAACGAAGAAGCACAGCAGAAGCGTCACCATGTCGCCATAGGTGTCCATCCAGTTCGCGCCGCCGCCACCGCTGCTTTTCTTTTTAACTGCCATAGCGGTACGTTTCCTTTCTTACTCGTCCTTCTTGCCCTTCTTGCCTCCGCCGCCGTCACGGTCTTTCTGGCTGACAAAGGTCAAAAGGCGCTCGCGAAGGAACTTGGGGTTCTCGCCCGCCTGAATGCCGCAGATGCCCTCGACGATGATCTGCTTGCAGATGACCTCCTTTTCATCCTGCGAGCGCAGATGCGTCGCAAGAGGGCCGAAGATCATATGTGCAAGTATACAGCCGTAGAACGTGGTGATAAGCGCGGTGCCCATGTCGTTACCGAGGTTTGAACTGCCCTCCGACATATTAAGGCCCTTACACATGTTCACCAGTCCGCACAGCGTACCGACCATTCCGAATGCCGGCGCGACTGCCGAAGCCTTGTCATACAGCGCAGCGCCCGCGTCGTGGCGCGCCGACATGTTTTCGATATCCGTTTCAAGCACCGTTCGCACGCGATCCGCGTCGCTTCCGTCGACGAGAAGCATGATCGCCGACTTGAAGAACGGGTCGGTCTGCTCCGCCGCGCTCGCCTCGAGCGAAAGAAGGCCGTCCTTTCTCGCCTTGTTCGCCAGTTCGGTGAGCTGGTCAATATAGAGCATGGGGTTGAACAGCTTGGTGTTGAGAACGATCTTAAAATGCTTCGGGATCGATTTGAGCGTTGCTGCCGGCATACGTGCCGCCACGATCGCGAAGGTACATCCGACGACGATCATAACGCTGGGGCCATCCCAGAAGTTTTTCAGCTTGTCGATCGATATCGCCGGAAACCCGAGCATTCCGAGGAAAATGAATACCGTCGACAGGACGACGCCGATAATATATGTAATATTCATTGTCTATCCACCCTGTAAGGAACGAATTTCGACGATTACCGCTTGTCGACGAGCGTGACCTGACGATGTATGTCCACGACCTTGGCAGTATAATCCGCTATCTTTTGGATTATCTCTTCCCCGGTCTCTTCGACGAGATAATAGTCGCGGTTCATCATCACGATCTTCGTTTCCGGGATGAATTCGATGTGCTGTATCTGGTTGTGGTTGACAAGGAATTTTTCCTTGCTCTTCAGCTTGCTTAATACGATCATATATCCCGCCGTCCTTTCCCTTTGCTTCCCTGTCCGCCGCCGCTCACGGCGGCGGACAGGGCGGCGATTCATGATTCAGATCAGAAAGAGCCGGTTATCAGCGCTTCATATTGACCAGCTCTTCAAGCATGGAGTCGGTCACTGTGACGATACGGGTGTTCGCCTGATAGCCGCGCTGCACCGTGATCATATTCGTGATCTCGGTTGCAAGGTCGGTGCCGGAGGACTCAAGGCCGCCGGTGATGAGCTTGGTGTCGCCCGCGCTCTCGGGTCCGGTGACGTTGCCGTCCTTGTCCTTGATACCGCTGACTGCACCCTTGATAGTGGTCACGCGAACCGTACCGGCGCCGTCAGCCGCCTGATAGTAGCGCCCGTCGACGTGCGTCACGCCGTTGGGGTTCGTCACCTTGGCAATGGCGAGGTAGCCGACGGTGTAGATCTGGCCGTCGCTGGTCATGGCGCGGATCGCGCCCGACTTCTCGTCGATGGTCACGCTGTCCGCCTGCAAACGTGTGTCCGCGCCGTCCACAAACTTTGCGGGCTCGGCGGGAGACTTGACGCCCGAGGAGGGCAGATTCGGCGTGTTGTACTCAACCGGCTTTGCGGCGATGTACTGCGGCCACTCGATGGTGTTGGTGTCCTTGTCGCGGGTCATAAGGCGGATGGCGCCCATGACCGAGGTCTGCGTGACCGTTGCGCTGACAAGATAGGAGTCGCCGATCTTGATCGCGGGTTTTCCCTCAGTGCCGCTTCCCGTGTCGATCCCCAGACGCGCGAGAAGGTTCTTTTCCTCTTCGGTAAGCGCATCGGGTGTATTTTCATTCTTGGCGACCAGCTCGTTGTACTTGTCCTGCGTCAGCGTCTCAAAGTGGACGTTATGGAGGTTGACTCCGAGCTTCTGAAGCTTTTTGATCTCGTCCTCGGTCATGTCGCGCAGCTCCTTGACGACAGGCTGCGTCGCGTTGGGATCGTTGTTGTTATTGTTATTGTTGTTCTCCGTGCTGACAACGATCTCGCCGCTGCCGAGGTTGTACTGTGTGGTCAGATCCGCTTCTTCCTCAAGGAAGCCCCAGACCACGCTGCCGTTACCGTCGACCAGGTAGCCGTTGGGGTCGATGTTGAAGTTGCCGAGACGCGTGATGTTCATGCCCTTGAGGCTCGCCTCGTCGCCGCAGGAAACCGCAGTTGCTCCGCTGCCGAGCTCCTTGTCGCCGACGAAGAAGAATCCGTCGCCGTCGATCATCGTGTCGAGCAGCTGGCCCGTGGGGTTGTAGTTCTTGGTGCTCATGTCGATGTCGATGGTACCGATGGAGGCGCCGAAGCCGACCTGAGCGGGGTTGCGGCCGCCGGACACCAACGTGCCGTCGGAACCGCTGCGCTGCGTGGTGTAGAGAGCCTCGTTGAACGTGTAGCGCGTCGCCTTATAGGCGGTGGTGTTGACGTTGGAAACGTTGTTTCCGATAACGTTCAGCGCATTCATGTGGGACTTGAGTCCCGAAACAGCCGCATACATGGAACCTGTCATTTTAAATGATCCTCCTTTTTTGGTGCGCCGCCGGGGATCAGCCAATCGGGCTGCTCCCCATAGCATCCTGAAGAGGTCCTGCTATCTTTAAAGAAGTACGGCGCCGTCGATATTTGTGAATACGTTTTCCTTCATTTCCTCCTGCGACATAGTGGTTATCACCCTGCCGTAGGGGATGTTGATTATGAACGCCCTGGAATCGTCGAACGCGAGGATATTCGTCGCGCCCTTCTCCTGGGCCTTCTCGACCGAGCTTGCCAACCTGTCCATCAGCGTCGGCGTCAGCTCTATGCCCCTCTCCTCCGCGCGCTCAAGCGCGTGCTTGGAGAAATTGACCTGCTGTGCGCCTTGCGTCTTTTCCGCAAGCTGCTCACGCAGCATTGCGCCAAACGCCGTTTGTCCGCCGGGAGTCTTTTGACTGCTTACGGACGGCGTCACGACAGGCTGCACGGGGCCATGGATCTTTTCAATCACGGCTCAGGCCTCCTTTCCTTTGCGTTGTCCCGAAGTCGGTCAGCCAAGCGCGCCGTTTTCGTCCGGTACATGCGGATCGCGATCTCCGCTGTCCGTTCCGCTGCCGGTTTCCGTTTCCGCCGTGGTCGTCCATGCCGAAGACTGCTGCCAGGCCGCGGCGTTGTCCATCTCGCTCTTGGGTATCGAATCGGGGATGGAGCCCACCGCAAGAATGTTCGCGATGTCGTAGGGCGTGTCCTTATGGTCAAGGAACAGAACCTGCTTGCCGTCCAGCGTTCCCGTACCGGTCACGGTTCCGAGTATCTGCTCGATGGTGCTGCCGTTTTGCTCGCCGATCGTGACTTCCTTGCCGACGAGGGACGCGGCATAGCTGAGGTTGGTAGAATCGGTGACAAGCGTGGAAAGATTGGTGATCGCCTGAATGACCGACATCTGAACCATCTGATTCATCATCTCGGTGGTATCTGCGGTGGAGTCAATGCTCTGGTTCTGGAACTGAGCGACCATGAGCTTGAGGAAATCATCCATCACAAGGTCGTTGCCGGCCTTCTTGTTTGTGGAGTTCTCTGCCGTCTTCTGCGCCTGCTGCGAACCGAACACGGTATTGAGGTCAAGGGAAAAATCACTCATATTGTTGTCCTCCTTTCATTTCTGTTCTTACTGACCGTCGTTGTCCACGAGTCCGAGGCGGAGCTGCTGCAGGAAGTCCTGCGTGTCCTGCCTGTCGCGGCGGCGGTCGTTCTGCTGCTGTTGCTGCTGTCTGTTGTCCTGCCTGTTCTGGCCGTTGGGATCAAGGAATTGACGCTGCGACTCATCGCTGGGACGCACCTGCACCTCGACCTCGTTCTGATTTGTGGGTCTGAGCGCGTTCTGAAGCCCCGCGGTGTTCTTCTCAAGAAGATTTGCCGCGCGCTCCGTGCTGGGATGCAGCACGATCTCAAGTCTTCCGTTCTCACCGCGCATGATCTCCACGGTCAGCTTGCCGAGGTTTTCGGGCGTCAGCGTGATCTCCACGCGATCCGCGTCGGCGCTGTTGACGATGATATCGTCAAGCTCACGGCCGAGCTGCTCGACTCCGTCCTCAGCCTCAAGAGGTATGGGTCTCGGCGCTTCCACGACCTTCGTCTCAGGCTGCTCCGTTCTTCCGAGTGCCGGTCCGGACTGTGCAAGCTGCGCAGTATCGGTCTCATTCTCCGTGTTCTCCCGTACCTGCGTATGCTCCGCGCGCCTGACCGTGCGGGTCTGCTCGGGCTGTCTGTCCACGCGCTGCGTGTCCGCTTTCCCGGTCTCTGCGCGTCTGTCGGTCTGCTCGGGAGCTTTTTCGGTTTCCGCCGCTTTTTGCTCCGGGTCGGCCTTTTGCGTTTCGACCTGCTCCGCCTTGCCGCTATTCACGGTCTCGTGCAGCGGCGCGTTTTCAGTCTCCGTCGGAAGCTCGTTCCGTACCGTCTGCGTCTCGGCATCTGTCTGCTGCGGGACAGGGATCTCAAGGTTTTCAGGCTTTACGCTCTCCTGCGGCGCTTCCGCAGCCGGCGTATCCATAGTCAGCTCCGGGATTGCCGTATCTGTCTCCTCGGTCATCGGCTCGATGCGCAGCCCCGGCTGAGGGCCGATCAGCATTGCCGCCGCAACCGCGAGCCGCTCGCCGTCGGGCTGTGCCGTGGTATCCCCCTGCTCCTGCGTGGGCGTCGTCTTGCCTGTTTTCTCTGTCTTTGCGCTCTTCGTTTCGCTCTTTCCCTCGCTGCGCCTCTGATTGACCATGCTGTTGAAATCGCGTCCGTCGCTCTCCTTGGGCTTCGCCGTATTGGGATTTGCCGGGACCTGAGCAGCGGTGTTGACCAAAAGCTGGTCCA
>JAFZQQ010000375.1 GCA_017620315.1 Oscillospiraceae bacterium
CGCGAGAACAAGGAGAACAGGCAGACGCAGGACTTCTTCCGTGCCATCAACCGCTTCTATCTTGACAGTCCCGAGCTCTGGGAGATCGATTTCAGCTGGGAGGGCTTTGAATGGCTCGTCCCGGACGACAACGAGAACAATGTCGTGGTGTTCCTGCGCCGCGACAAAAAGGGCAGCGAGCTCGTCTGCGTGGTCAATTTCTCGCCGAACCACTATGAGGATTACCGCTTTGGAGTCCCGTCGAAGAAGGAGTATGTCGAGGTGTTCAATACCGACCGTCCGGAGTTCGGCGGAAGCGGCTGGAACTACAACGCGCCGGTGAAGTGCGAGCGCATTCCCTCCCACGGCAAAGAGGCGTCGATCGCCGTTACGATACCGCCCTACGGCGCGGTGTTTTTCCGCGGCAAGGGCAAGCTTCCTGCGGTGAGGGAGAAGAAGACCGCGACGGGGAGCGACAGCAAGGCCGGAGCAAAGACAGGGACGAAGCGCGCCTCCAGCAAGGCCGCGAAGACCAAAAAATGATATAGTAAGCAAATTCTATAAATGCGCTTACTATATCAGCCGTATTTTGTGGTTGCCGCGGTTCGCGGCGAGCGAAATGGCGATCAAAATGTTATAGCAAATGCAAATATCATTTGCGTTTGCTGTCAAATCAGGAAGGAGACGTAAGAGTGAAAAAAGAGTGCATCGCAATGCTGCTTGCGGGAGGACAGGGAAGTCGGCTCTATGTCCTCACGGAGAATATGGCCAAGCCTGCCGTACCCTTTGGCGGCAAGTTCCGGATCATCGATTTCCCGCTCTCCGACTGCACGAACGCGGGCATAGACACCATCGGTGTGCTCACGCAGTACCGCCCGCTTGAGCTCAACTCATATATCGGCTCCGGTCAGCCGTGGGATCTTGACCGCGAGGATGGCGGAGTGCATATCCTGCCCCCGTATCAGAGCGCGACCGGCGCGAGCTGGTACAAGGGCACGGCCAACGCCATATACCAGAACATCGGATTCGTGGATATGTACGACCCCGACTATGTGGTCATTCTCTCGGGCGACCACATCTATAAGATGGACTATGCCGACATGGTCGCCCGCCACAAAAAGGCGGAGGCCGCCTGCACCATCTCCGTCATGGAGGTGCCCTGGAGCGAGGCATCCCGCTTCGGGATCATGAGCGTGGACGCGGACGACGGCATCACGGAGTTCGCGGAAAAGCCTAAGGAGCCGAAGAGCAACCTTGCCTCCATGGGCATATATGTCTTCACCTGGAGCAAGCTTCGCGAGTACCTGATCGCCGACGAGAACGATCCGGCGAGCGAGAACGACTTCGGAAAGAACATAATCCCCACTATGCTCGCAAAAAAGGAGAAAATGATTGCCTACCGCTTTGCGGGCTATTGGAAGGACGTCGGAACGCTTGATTCGCTCTGGGACGCGAACATGGATATGCTTGCCACCGGCAGCGGGCTTGACCTCTTTGAGCACGACTGGCCGATATACGGGCGCAGTATTTCCGCCCCGCCGGCGTTTCTCGGAAAGAACGCGAGCGTGGATCACAGCGTTGTGACGCGCGGCTGCGTCATCGAGGGACACGCCGAAAATTCGGTATTGTCGGTCAACAGCACGGTCGAGGACGGCGCAACGGTTGAATATTCCATCCTCATGCCCGGCGCGACCGTCAAAAAGGGCGCCCATATCGAATACGCCATAGTCGGCGAGAACGCCATAGTCGGCGAGAACGCCGCCGTCGGCGCAAAGCCGGACGGCAGCGAGAACTGGGGCATCACGGTCGTCGGGCCGGATACAAAAGTGCCTGCGGAGTACAAGCTTGCGGCGAAGCGCATGCTCAGCCGCGACATGAAGGAGGTGGAGAGATGAACGGACTGCACGGAATCATCTTCTCGTATGAGAAGGAGCCCGGACTGCGCGAGCTGGTCGAGCACCGTATGCCTGCCTCTATACCCTTCGGCGGGCGCTACCGCGTGGTGGATTTCATGCTCTCGAATATGGAAAACGCCGGCATCACCGACGTGGGCGTGGTGCTGGACGGCAACTACCAGAGCCTTCTGGACCATCTGGGCAACGGCAAGACCTGGGATATGTCGCGGAAATACGGCGGACTGAAGCTTCTTCCGCCGTTTGCCACCGGCGTTCGCCATCAGAACGAGGAATTTCGCGGCAAGCTGGAGGCGCTTGCAAGCGTGCGCTCATATCTGGATGAAATCCGTCAGGACTACGTCGTCCTCGCCGACAGCGACCTCATCGTCAATCTCCCGCTCGCGGAGGTCTTTGAGGCGCATATCGCCTCCGGCGCGGACATAACCTGCGTGTGCACGCCGAACTTCCGGGAAACCGAGAACGCGACGTTCGTTGTGCTCGACGCCGACGGCAGAGTTTCAAAGACCCTGATCAGCCCCAGACAGCCCGAGGGCTATCATTGCCTTGAGATCTATATCCTCAGCAAGGAGCTGCTGCTGAGACTGGTGGACAAGTGCGCCGCCGAGGAAAAGGTCAGCTTCAGGCGGGACGTTATCAGCGGTATGTGCGGCGAGCTGAACATCCGCGGCTATGTCTGGAACGGTATTGCCGCCCAGATACGCACGCTGAAGGAATACTACGACCGCAGCATGGATATGATCGACCCGAAGATCAACCGCGAGCTGTCCACTCAGGAGCGCCCGATCCACGCCAAGGAGGACGACGAGACTCCGACCTATCTTTCGCCGGAGAGCAAGGTCGTCAACTCGCTGATAGCAGACGGCTGCATCATCGAGGGAACGGTCGAGAACAGCGTCCTGTTCCCCGGAGTCCGCGTCGCGCGCGGAGCAACCGTCAAGAACAGCATCCTCTTCAAGCATTCCTGCGTTGAGGAGAACGCAAAGGTCAGCTATGTGATCGCTGATAAGTATGTCCGCGTCAACAAGGACGCGACGCTTGCCGGAACAGAGAGCTATCCCGTTGCTGTTATCAAATACAGCGAGGTTTGAATCGGGTCAAATCCCATCCGATCAGAGGAGGTTCCCTTATGAATATACTGTATGTGACAAGCGAGGCTGCGCCGTTTTGCAAAACCGGCGGACTTGCGGACGTCGCGGGCAGCCTTCCGCAGGCGCTTGCCGCGGGCGGCGATAAGGTCAGCGTGATTCTTCCGCTTTATCAGAGCGTTTCCGACCGCTGGCAGGATAAAATAAGCTTTGTGAAGTGGACGTATGTCCGCCTCGCATGGCGAAGCGTTTACTGCGGGCTTTTCTCCCTTGAAAAGGACGGAGTGACGTGGTATTTCGTGGACAACGAGTATTACTTCAGGCGCCCGGAGCTTTACGGCTATTTTGACGACGCGGAGCGTTTCGGCTTTTTCTCGCGCGCGGTGACCGAGCTTCTGCGCGATCTTCCGGAGAAGCCCGACGTCGTTCACTGCAATGACTGGCAGAGCGCGCTTGTGCCCATTTATATCCACGACGAGGCGGTGCGCGACGATTTTTACAAGAGCATACGGACGGTCATCACGATCCACAACATCGAGTATCAAGGCCGCTACGGACGCGAGCTGCTTGGCGATCTGTTCGGGCTTGCGCCCGGCTGGTACGACGGCGGGACAATGGCGTATGAGGAGGACATCAACCTTCTCAAGGGCGCGATCATCAACGCCGACGCCGTGACGACGGTCAGCCCGACCTATGC
>JAFZQQ010000031.1 GCA_017620315.1 Oscillospiraceae bacterium
GGCGGTATGGATTTCCGCCTTGCCGATGCGCCCATCCGCGCAGCCAATGCCAATGTTCTTGTTGCTGCCGCCGATGCCGCCCATCATGTGCCCCTTAAAATGCGTCAGCACAAGGAGGGAGTCGTAATTGAGCATACTCTTCCCAACGTGCATCTCGTCAAACCACTTGCCGCCCCTGACCGGCAACGCAGCCACGCCTTCGCTGTCGGTGATATCCACGGGGCAGAAGGTCCAGCCGTTGATCTCCAGCGTCTTTCGGTGCTCCTCGGTCGTGTAGCGGCTGCCCTCGTAATAGGTGTTGGTCTCAATGATCGTCGCGTCCGGCAAGCGCGAGGCGAGGAGTTCCTTCACCCAGGGACGGGGGATGATGTTTGGGCCCTCGGCTTCGCCGGTGTGCAGCTTGACAGCCACCTTGCCGCAGAGCACGGAGCTGACCCTGTCGTAGATCTTTTTCAGTCCCTCTTCGGACAGGTCGCGGGTGAAGAACACCACAGAGCTTTCGCCCGTGCGCTCCTCAAACGGGATATACTTGTTGCCGCCCTTTCCGGGAACGGGTTTGTTCATAGCCATGTCGATTCCTCCTCGTCAGTTATCAGTTCTCATGATTCTTCCGGAATCACCCATCGCGGTTTCCTCAGATATTCAATGAATCCACCCATGCCTTCAGCCCATCCGCAGTCTGCCGCCCGTTGAGCAGCTTGCCCTCACGGATCGTCGCTTTCGGCGCGCTGGGCTGCAAGCCCGCGACCGCCTGACCGAAGCCGCTGCCGCCCGAAGTGGCGAACAGAATGATGGTCTTGCCCGAGAAATCGTAGGCTTCAAGGAACGTGTTGATGATGGTCGGCGCGATGTACCACCAGATTGGGAAGCCCAGCAGGATCGTATCGTAGCCCGACACGTCCAGATCGCCGGTCACAATGGCGGGGCGCGAGGATTTGTCGTTCATCTCAATCGTGCTGCGCGCCTGCTTGTCCATCCAGTTGAGGTCTGCCTTGGTGTAGGGGACCTGCGGCTTGATCTCGTAGAGGTCGGCTCCCGCCGCCTCCGCCAAGGTCTTTGCCACCTTCGCGGTCGTACCGCTTGCGGAAAAGTATGCAACCAGTTTCTTGCTCATGGGTTCTGCCTCCTCAGTTTTTGATGAATTGCTGATCCTTCTGCGGTATCCCCGATGTGTCGGTGAGGTACCGCTCCACTTTCATGTGAAGGTCGTATTTCTCGCGCAGCGCGGTAATCTTCTCCATCATGGGCGAGGTGTGATGCGCGTCGATGGCTTCCTGATCGCGCCATTGGTCAATCAGCAGGATGGTTTCAGGATCGTCCATCGGGAAGAAATACTGATATCGCTCGTTGCCTTCCTCTGCACGAATGTCGGCAACTACGCCGCTCGACGTCATTTCGTCCGCAAAACGGCGAGCGCTGCCATCCTTGCCGATATAGTAGATGTTTACAACTATGCTCACAAGCTTCTCCTCCCCATTATGCACGTTCCAAATCAGCGGCAGCAGGAAGGCCAGGCAGATTCCGCTTTCCTGTGATTTCGTCGATTACGATTTTCCCGACAAATAAGTGCTCCACCCCTTGGCACCGCTCAACAGGATAATCGTAATATCCATAATGCTCCGTCAGCAGTTTAAGCCCGTGGATGACCTCGTTTTCATCGCTGACAAGCTGACAGTCCCCAAATCCGATCACGCTCTCATATCTCGTCGTAATTCCGTGCCCTGTGGTTTCTGTTTTGATGAAAATATCTCCTTCCACGCAAACACGAGAATTCTCTGCCAGTAAATCAAGCTTCATGCCCTGTCTGGCACAGTGAAAGTAGACGACAGGCTTGCCGTCAATCATTTCCGCCCCAAACGAAACGGGAACGATGTATGGGTACTTCTCGCCATGCATTCCGAGCCTTATCGTATCGCAGCGGGTCAAAATATCAAAAATCTCATGGATGTCTTGAATCTCTCTGTCTTTACGTCGCATATCATAAACCTCCACAAAGCAGGGATGGGGCAAACAGCTCGCCGCATGACGTCTTCACGTTCCGGCATAAGTGCTCCCATCGGTCTTCTTTCCTTCTATGATGCCAGATTATACACCCTCGTATGCTTTGACGCAAGCACACGAGGGTGTTTTGAGTATCATGATTTCAGTGCTGCGATTTTGCTTTTCCCTGTTTTGGCAGAGCATATTGCATCTCCCTTCGCGCGCGAAAGCACGATGCTCGCCAAAATCAGCACAGCGCCGATCACGCCGCCCGCGCCCTGCCACTCGTTCAGGAACAGCCAGCCCATGACGCAGGTTGAAAGCGGATTGAGCGCGCAGAATACGCAGGCTTTTTCACTCGGGACATACCGCTGCGCGAGCGGCTGGAGCGCCGTGCCGATGCTGCTGCACACGACGGCAAGCAGCAGGACGCCGATCCATTCGCGCGGCGTCTCCGGTAAGCGCGGCGCTTCAAAGAGGAAGCTCGCCGCCGTCGAAAGCGCACCCACGACGCCGATGGCAAGGAATCCGAGCAGCAGCGGATCATCCCGATGGGAAAGCCGGTCGGTCAGAATGATGTAGGCTGTGTAGAGCAGCGCGGTTCCCATGCAGACGAGCACGCCCGCCGTCAACTCAAGCCGCCCGCCGCGCAGCAGCAGAAATCCGACGCCCAGCAGCGCGAGCGCCGCGCAGAGGAGATTCTCCCGACAAGGGAACCGCCTGTGAAGAGCAGCCTCCGCCAACGGCACCAACACGATGGCGGTGTTCTCCAAAAACGCGACCACTGAGGAGGAATCGGTCATGCGCAGCCCTTGCAGCTCTATGGCGATGATGGCGAAGAACACGATCCCCATCGCGCCGCCGCGCAGCAGCGTGTCGCGCCGGATTTCCCGCAGACGCCTCCAAACAAACGGGAGCAGACAGAAGAACGCAATGCCGAACCGCAGCGCCATCAGGTTGAACGTGGAAAAACCGCCGAGACTCGCTTTTACGATCAGCAGCGAGGTCGCGCGGGCAATGATGACCGTTGCGAGCAGCGCTTCCGCTTTCCTGTAGGACATGAACCTCACCTCCTGTTGACAAAACCATAGCACGGGTTTATCTTTGTGTAAAGCGACAATAAATCAAAGATGCTGTGAGGAAACCGCAAATGGATACCGAAAAAGTCAGCGCCCTTCTTCGGGCGCTGGAGTTGGGAAGCCTGTCCGCCGCCGCGGACGATCTGGGCTATACGCCGTCCGGCATGAGCCGGATGATGGTGTCGCTGGAATCGGGACTGGGCTTTCCTTTGCTGATCCGCTCGCGCGAGGGTTTGCGCCCGACGCGGGAGTGTGAACACCTGCTGCCGCATTTTCGGGATCTGGCGGCGGAGGCAGAGCGCGGTGCTCGGATTGCCGACGCCCTGCGCGGTGTGGAAAGCGGCGAGGTTTATGTTGGAACACCCTACCCCGCGTATTTTCAAAAGTTGTCCCGCCTGATGGCAGCGTTCAGCAAAGAGCATCCGAGCATTCATCTGGGGCTGTTGGAGGGCATGAGCACGGAGCTTGCGCAGATGGTCGAGCAGCGGAGAGCGGATTTCTGCGTCATCAGCCGCCGCTACGGGGATTTCGATTGGATACCTCTGGTTGAAGACCCGCTCGTTGCTCTGGTGTCGGCGGAGCATCCGCTTGCGGAGCAGGGATTTGTTACGTTGGACGATCTGCGGCGCGAGCCGTTCATCATGCTCCATCCCGAGGTGGAGACCGACTGTTCCCGCTATCTGAAGCAAAACAGCGTCGAGCCGAACATTCGCTTTTCCTGCCGCGACACCTATGCCGTGTATCACATGGTGGAGGCGGGGCTGGGCGTCACGGTGGACAACGCGCTTTTCGCCTCCTCGGTATCAAATCGGGTGTGCGCTCTGCCGCTCGATCCGCCGCAGATTATTGAGATCGGCATCGCGGTTCCCCACAGGGAGCGACTTTCTCCCGCGGCAACGATGTTTCTCACGATGGCGGGGGAATACTTTGCAGCCTCCTAAAAGATGTCAATCCAGAATCCTGCCGTCGATGGAGACCGTCACGACCTGCCAGGGAATGAACTTGCCGCTGGCTCTTAGCGCCTGCTCCGCCGCGCGCTGGATGCCGCCGCAGCAGGGCACCTCCATGCGCAGGACGGTCACGCTCTTAATATCGTTGTTCGCGATGATCTCCGCCAGCTTCTCCGTGTAGTCGACGCCGTCAAGCTTCGGGCAGCCGATCAGCGTCACCTTGCCGCGCATGAACTCCTCGTGGACGTTTGCGTAGGCGTAGGCGGTGCAATCCGCCGCGATCAGCAGCTTCGCGCCGTCGAAGAACGGAGCCTTCGGCGGAACCAGCTTGATCTGGCAGGGCCACTGGCCGAGCCGCGAAACCGGCTTTCCCGCAAAAGCGGGTGCTTCCTGCTCCGCCGCCGCGTTCATTTGACGCATGGCGCTGCCGGGGCAGGCGTGCGTGTTCGCCTCGGTCGCGCAGGCTTTCGCCGCCCTGACCGCCGCCTCGTCATATTCCGGCGCTTCGCGTTCCTCAAAGGTGATCGCGCCGGTGGGACAGTTCGGCAGGCAGTCGCCGAAGCCGTCGCAGAAGTTCTCGCGCACCAGTTTCGCCTTGCCGTTTACCATCTCGATGGCTCCCTCGTGGCACGTCTCGGCACAAGCGCCGCAGCCGTTGCACTTTTCTTCGTCAATGTGAATGATTTTTCGGATCATAGCAATGTCCTCCCTTGCTTTTCTGAGGCAATCATAGTATGCTTGCGGAAGAAAGTATGTTGCTGTAACCACATTTCGAGGAATTGCTATGAAAAATTCTTTATTGATGGAAACGCCACTGTTCCGCGACATGACAGAGGACGAAATCGAAAAAACGCTCCACGGGCTGAATGCCGTGGAGCGCGAATATGAAAAGGGCGAGGTCGTTCTCCGCGCAGGGGAACCGACCGAGCGCATGTGCGGGGAAAAGACAATCAACGCCACAAATACCAATGATATTGTAGGATCACCCCCGCGTGTGCGGGGAAAAGGTACATCTCGTCTACTGAATCGATGCAAAAAAAGGA